>CAMCVV010000037.1 GCA_945881905.1 Paenibacillus alvei | reverse complement strand
GACTTGAATGTAATGTTGATGTTGATCTCCAAAAGGTTCCGTACCTACACCAAAAACAATATGTTTATAGAGCACATTCGTACCTTTGAGATAGAACCATTGATTATCGGCTTCAGGCTTGGTTTCAATCGTGTAAGGGAATCCAACTTGATCGTATTCCCAACCGAGTTGCTTAGCTGTTAATGCTAGTTGCTCTCGATAGTTCGACAATTTCTCTTTCAATTCATCGAGCGTGATGGATAACATCGCAGAACCTGTAACGAGTTTAATATATGCACTTTGAGCCATTTTTACGCACTCCTTCACCGAGATATCACCTATCATCATAGCATTGCCTGGTACGTTTGACAACCTGTTGCCTAGTCGAATATGGCTTGTGTTTCTACAATGACTTTGATATTTTGCACAGATCGGTCTTCTGGCCCTTTGACGGGAAGTCCTACCTTTACATGGTCTATAATGTAAGTAATAAGTTCTTGCGTAATGACTTCACCTGGCAATAAGATAGGGATACCTGGCGGATACACATATATAAATTCTGCAATAATGCGGTCAGCGGATTCTTGGAAAGGGATGACTTCGGTTTCGCCGTAAAAAGCATCTCGTGGAGTTAATGTTAATTGCGGTATAGACGGAATGTGTATAGATATGGGCTGTGTGTCTTCTGGATGGTCATTCAAATCAGATAGCTTACGAAGAGCGTCCAAGAGCACCATGATGTTCTCTAGAGAATCAGCTGGGGAGACAATACATAAGATATTATACATATCGCTTAATTCAACTTCGATGTGGTATTGTTCTCTCAGCCAATTTTCCACATCATATCCGGTTAATCCTAATTTACGCACATGAATGCATAACTTTGTCACATCCATACGGTACGTCGCATCGGTTCCAAGAATCTCTTCTCCTAAGCAAGTTAGGTTGGGAATTTGGTTGATGTGCTCTCTTGCGAAGTTCGCTAGTTGTATGGCATGCTCCGCTAAGGCGTGACCGTTGAGTGCAAGATGTCTACGTGCAGTATCTAGTGAAGCTAACAACAGATAAGAAGTTGAAGTCGTCGTGAGCATACTGATGATGGTTTGGATACGCTTTTGATTCACGAGAGGGCCTTGGACATTCAATACAGAACTCTGTGTCATCGAACCACCGAGCTTATGAATACTTGTTGCTGCCATATCTGCACCTGCTCGCATCGCAGACATCGGTAATTTCTCGTGAAAATGTATAAGCGCACCGTGAGCTTCATCGACAAGGACAGGAATGCCATAACTATGGACGAGTTTAACGATTTCTTCTAGGTTTGTGCAGATACCGAAATAAGTCGGATTGATTACAAGCACAGCCTTAGCATCAGGATGTTTGTCTAGTGCGCGCTGAATCGATCTCTGGGTAATACCATGGTCAATTCCGTAGGACACATCTCGGACAGGAGAAATAAATACGGGTTTCGCTCCTACGAATATGATCGCGGCCATGACAGATTTATGAACATTACGTGGCACGATGATTTTGTCCCCTTCGCCACACACAGACATAATCATCGTCATGATCGCACTACTGGTGCCTTGCACGGAAAAGAACGTATAGTCTGCATGGAAAGCATGTGCAGCTAACTGTTGTGCTTCATGGATCACGCCAATGGGTTGATGAAGATCGTCCAATGGTGCGATATTAATTAAGTCAATAGATAAAGCGGAATCACCTATAAAAGAGCGGAATTCAGGATCCATACCAACTCCTTTTTTGTGTCCTGGAATATGGAATTGAATCGGATTCTGCGACGCATGATGGAGGAGTGCAGAGAATAGTGGTGTACGGTTATGATCCACGGATAGTCGTTCCTTTCGTATGAGAATTAAGTAGGGTTTCGGAGATAAGGCAAGTAGAGTATAGCAGACTCTGTGTCACATGAACATGTTTTTTTTGATGGATTGACGGATCCTTCCATAGGGTAAGATACATCAAGTTTTCCAATATTTAAAATATATGGTAGGATAGGATTACTTTGATATGGAGGAAATTCTCAATGAATCACCGCATTCTCATCATCATGTTGATTTTGTTCACGATATTCTTAGGTTTCGGTATTATTATCCCGATATTACCTGAAATCGTCATTGGTGCAGGAGCTAAGTTTCACAATGCCTTACTGTTATCGATTTATTCAGCTGCGTCTTTTTTGATGTCACCATTTTGGGGAGGGTTGTCAGATCGTATAGGTCGTCGTCCCGTCATTATGATAGGTATCTTAGGGTTTAGTGTCAGTTTTTTCATTTTCGGACTTGCCGATGGTCACTTATGGATTATGTATGTATCTCGGATTCTCGGTGGATTATTCTCAGGCGCAGCGACGGCGTGTGCAGTAGCCTATGTATCAGATATCACAGATGAGAAAAGTCGCACGCAAGGCATGGGCTTCGTGGGTATGTCCATCGGACTAGGATTCATATTCGGGCCTGCCATTGGCGGATTGTTGAGTCATATATCGCTTGAACTTCCTTTTTTTGTTGCTTCGGGACTATCCCTGGTGACATTCATCATTGCATTTCAATTATTGAAAGAGTCACTTCCTGAACACCAAAGAAGACAGAAACGCACAAGTTCAGATTCTCGCTGGACTGCTTTTGCAGGTTCTTTGAAATACTTGTATGTGTTATCGTTTTTGGTATCTTTTTCTTTAGCAGGATTAGAAGCGACGTTGCAATATTTTCAAATGCAAAAGATCAATGCACAACCGGTTGATATCGGAATCATGTTCCTTGTGAGTGGAGTTGTGGGTGCCGCTATTCAAGGAGGTGTTGTGCGTAGACTTGCTCATGATGGTGCAGAGCAACGCGTCATTGGAATAGGATTAATGTTGTCTGCACTTGGTTTCTTCTTGTTGGTATTCTCAACAAATCTCTGGAATGCTTCTATATTCTTATCTGTATTTGCTGCAGGAAATGCATTAGTACGACCTTGTGTCACATCACTCATTACACAAAAGACGCGAGTTGGTCAAGGAGTTGCCACAGGCTTGAATTCTTCTGTAGATAGCTTAGGGAGAATTGCAGGACCTCTCGTTGGTGGTGCAATCTTTATGTGGCATCCTACATTTCCCTTTATATTTGGCAGTGTCATTTGTTTGTCAGCGCTATTATTATTAGCGCGTTTCATTCGTATTTCACGCTAACGGATCATTTCACGGTAACAATCATTTCACGGCTAAGCGTGGACTTGTTCCATCTGATGAGTCGGATGATGAGCTAATTGATATAGTGGCAACAATGTCAAAAAAGTTTCAGTGATTTGCTGAATGAAGGGTTCGGCACAAGCGACAATCGGGTCAGTAGCTTTGAAGTGACGACCTATAAGTAATTCAGCTTTCTTCACTTGAGCGAAACGCTGAAACATATGTAAATAATCACTTTCACGCATCTCACTTACGGTGTGAGCTTGTTTCTTCATATGATCGCTAGACATACAATAGTCAGCAGGTAACATTTTCTTGATTTCTTGCATATGATCGATATAACGGTTCGCAATCAGACTTTTGTTCGGAAGCTCATAGATGAGAGCAAGCCATATAAATACATGGTCATCAAACAATCCTACTTGAAAATGGGGAAGCATTTTGTAGCCGCGTTTGGAAGCAGCGATCGCCATCCAGGTATCGATAGGAGGATTCGTCTTGCGTCTCGCATGCTGAGCAATATGAAGAAACATGTCATTCCCACAATGTATGGCCAACGTCTCCAAAACCTGATCACTGATTGCGCGGAATTTCGGTTGAATTCGTGTGCGAATTGCTTGCATGCGTGGAACTAATCCTTCGATGTGAAACGTTTGGAAATCTTCTATTTGAAATCCAGTAAAACTCATGTGTTCCCCTCCTGTGTCGATGTCTTGTGGTTATGAATTCATATGAAGTCAAGTGTATGGAATGCTTCTTTATTTTAATGCATGCGAACGATCCAAGCAATGTTCAAATGATTTTTCCAATAAATAAATCAATAAGTGAAGTTGCGAAAAGATGAAATTCATAATAAGATGTTAGTAACTTCATAAGAATTCAGAATATTTGTGCAAATGAAGGTCGTCATGCTGAAGGAGGGATTGCTGTGAGCAGAAATCATGAAGTTGAATATTGTAACTTGGATGTACAATTTGACCGCAGCTTAATCCGGAATTTCGTTAAATCATTGATTCAATCCGGTTATTCTTTGTATTGGAGTGAGTGTGAAGAGCGATTTGCGATATCGATTCGTTCAGGTAGAAGATTGATTAAACTGAAATTTGAACGCGAAGCCGAGAAATATAAAATTGTCGGAAACTATTCGTTCAGAGATGAGAAGCTAGCTTATATTATCGAAAAATTAATTGAAGATACACGTGGTCATGCCGTTGTGAAGCGATTCAAGGACCAAATGGTCACGATTGAAAACATTATGTATGGGGAAATGATTCGTATGGTTGAAATTAATGGGATTGAACATAAAGTGATTTACCAAAGAGAATCAACGGTGACGGTTACAGAAGTCATAGAAGCCTTCCGTTGCGTTCGCGCTGAAGAGCGAATTCATGCTTTGCGCATCGAATTAGATGAAGCATTACGTTCCTATCTACAAGCAATTGATGCAACAGATCTAAGTAAACGCGAACAAATCGAGAGGACACTTGAATCGCTGCGACGCGAAATGCTTTCTCTAGAAATGTAAACGTAAGAATACCTCAACTCCACTTCTTGGGTCAATCGTGAATCAAAACACGGCGAAGCTAGATCAACGTAGAGAGTCGCATGCATACATGTTGGCTCTTTTTGCTATGGATTGTTTGGTTATCATTTTATCTTTCTTACACCGATAAGTGATTGACATCTATTTGCGATAACGTATATCATCAAAGAATAATACCCGAACGTAACCGTGGAATCTTCTAGCGAATCAATCGTTGTTCATCACCCTTGTTTACAAAACTTGTTAATAGAGAAAGTAGGATGAAGTTACATGTCAAAACAACAAATCGGAGTTGTTGGCCTTGCCGTTATGGGCAAGAATCTCGCACTCAATATAGAGAGCAGAGGATACCGTGTTTCTGTATTTAACCGCTCCACTGAGAAAACACAAGAACTACTTGCTGAACATCCCCACAAACAGTTGATCGGGACATATAGTATTCAAGAATTTGTAGCTTCATTAGAGCTACCTCGCAAAATTTTGATTATGGTGAAAGCAGGTTCTGCGACAGATGACACAATTGCACAATTAATTCCACATTTAGCACCAGGTGATATTGTGATCGATGGTGGGAATGCCTTCTTCCTAGATACCCAGCGACGAAGTCGGGAATTGGAAGCCCAAGGGATTCGCTTTATTGGTACAGGTGTTTCAGGAGGAGAAGAAGGCGCGCTTAAGGGACCTTCGATCATGCCAGGTGGTCAACAAGAAGCCTATGCATTGGTTGAACCTATGTTAACTGCGATTTCAGCAAAAGTAGGTGATGATGCCTGTTGTACTTATATTGGACCTGATGGAGCCGGTCACTATGTCAAAATGGTGCACAATGGGATCGAATACGGAGACATGCAACTCATTTGTGAAGCTTATCACTTACTCAAAGACGTCTTACAACTCAATGTACAAGAATTACATGAGATTTTCTCTGATTGGAACCAAGGGGAATTAGATAGCTACTTGATTGAGATTACTCGAGATATATTCACCAAATACGATGTCGAGACGGGACAGCCGATGGTCGATATGATTCTAGATACAGCTGGACAAAAAGGTACAGGGAAATGGACAAGTCAAAGCGCATTAGATCTTGGGGTTCCATTGTCCATCATTACGGAATCTGTATTTGCAAGGTTCATTTCTGCGATGAAAGATGAGCGAGTAGCAGCTAGCAAGCTTTTATCTGGACCTAAGCCTACGCCTTTCGTTGGTGATCGAAAAGCATTTATTGAAGAAGTGCGACGAGCGTTATATGCAAGTAAGATTTGTTCATATGCACAAGGATTTGCACAAATGAGAGCAGCGTCAGAAGAATACCAGTGGAATCTGAATTATGGTCGTATTGCGATGATCTTCAGAGGAGGATGTATCATTCGAGCAAGATTTTTGCAAAACATCAAAGAGGCTTATGATCTATTCCCAGATTTGCCAAACTTACTGTTAGACGATTATTTCCATCATGTTGTCGATCAATATCAATCTGCATGGAGAAATGTGATATCTCTTGCGGTTCAGCGCGGGATTCCTGTTCCTGCATTCGCTTCAGCGTTAAGTTACTATGACAGTTATCGCACAGCGAGATTACCTGCAAACCTCTTACAAGCTCAGCGTGATTATTTTGGAGCGCATACGTTTGAACGAGTCGACAAACCAGGCGTATTTCATTATCAATGGATGCAATAATAACATTCACAGTGAAGAAGGTAGTAGGGTGAAGTGGAATCAGATCATTCTTGTTGGATTCATGGGTACAGGGAAATCTTCGGTCGGGGAGCTACTTGCCAAACAACTCTCATGGACATATACAGACTTAGATGCTTATATCGTACAGGATCAGCAGATGACTATCTCTGAAATATTCCTTCAGAAGAACGAAGCATTTTTTCGGGAGATTGAAAGCACTTGTCTAGCGAAAGCGGTAACTCAACAGAATCAAGTTCTTGCAACAGGTGGTGGAGCTGTGCTGTCGGCATCTAATCGGCAACTTATGGTACAAGCTGGACTTGTCATTGCATTAACAGCACCCATCCAAGTCATTATCGAACGGTTACAATATGATCATACGCGGCCGCTACTGCAAGGTAATGTAGATCAACGGGTACAACAACTGATGACTCAGCGCGAGCATGCCTATGATTTCGCACACATGACCATAGACACTTCACAACTACATACGGTGCAAGTTATGCGAAAAATCCTAAGTGAGCTGCGTGAAATATGAATTTGAACCATATATGTTTACATAACGGGGAATGTTGAATGACATGGATATATGTCGGAATTGCAGGAAGTTTCGGTGCGCTTGCGCGATATGGAGTATCTTTCCTTTGGTTACCTGATGAAGAACTTGCCTTTCCTTGGGGAACATTAATTTGTAATTATGGGGGAAGCTTCTTCATTTGTTTGCTTGCTTATGGAAGTACTCCCCGAATGAATCCTTCTCTGAGGTTAGCAATCATGGTGGGGTTTCTCGGTTCATTCACTACATTCTCGGCCTTCAGTTATGAAATGCTCACGATGCTACAGCATGAACAGGAACTTCTTGCTTTAGGGTACTTGATGTCTAGCATGTGTGGTGGCGTATTATTCGCATGGCTAGGGTACCGTATGGCAGTGTACTCATCACCGAAAGGAGTCTAACGACGGTGACTGACTTGTCTACTTGGCTATGGATCAGTTTAGGTGGATTTGCAGGAGCAGTAACTCGCTATTTACTTTCCTGTGTCTTGAATCGGTTATGGACGTATCGATTTGCTTACAGCACACTTACAGTAAACGTTCTGGGTTGTGTTACAATGGGATGGTTAGCAGGTCATACCAACTTTGAATTGTGGCAATGGGGACTCGGTGTAGGTTTCCTCGGATCATTAACTACGTTCTCTACGGTCATGTTAGAAACGATACGAATGATTGAACAACACACCGGGATGAAATCCATAATCTATCTCGTGATGACATATGTGTTATGTATCGGTTGTGTTGGTGTAGGATATTATGTGTAGGGAGTGAATCGTTTATGCAAGCTATTGTTCACCCGACTTCGAATCTACAAGGTGAAATCAATGCATTGTCTTCAAAAAACTATACGACGCGCTATTTATTGATTGCTGCTCTTGCAGCAGGGGAAAGCACGATACACTTCCCTGCGCATAGCGAAGATAGCGATGCGATGCGACGATGTATTCGAGATTTAGGAGCAACGTTAGAAGAACATGAGCATGTGTTGAAACTCAAAGGTTTTGGCAAAACACCACTGCATGTCAAACAACTGAATGTTGGAAATGCAGGAGCTGTATTGCGATTTCTGATGTCGATCGCAGCTTTTTGTCCTGAAGTGACGTTTGTAAATACGTATCCGCATTCTTTAGGTAAAAGACCTCATCATGATCTGATTGATAGCTTACAACAAATGGGCATAGTTGTTGAACACCAAGAAGGTCGATTACCTATTGTAATCAAAGGCGGTCAACCCCGTGGCGGCAAAATTACGGTATCAGGTCAAGTGAGTTCACAGTTTTTGAGCTCCTTATTGTTCATGACTCCACTTTTGGACGAAGATTCAGAAATTACAGTTCTTCATGATTTGAAGTCTAAAGTGATTGTTGCTCAAACGCTAGAAGTATTAGCTCTTGCTGGCATCACTGTGGAAGCAAGCAAGGATTTGATGCATTATCGTATACCCGGCAAACAGTCGTACCAATCAAAATCTTACGTGGTTCAAGGGGACTACCCAGGTTCAGCAGCTATATTGGCTGCAGCAGCAGTTACACATTCAGATGTGTTAGTGATGAGATTAATGAATCACAGTAGGCAAGGAGAGAAAGCGTGTGTAGATGTGCTCCGAGCTATGGGCGTGAATCTGACACATGAACATGATGTCGTACACGTGAAAGGGAATCAGAAATTGATTGCGGGTGAATTTGACGGTGATCATTTTACGGATGCAGTACTCGCAATGGTAGCTGCTGCTGTATTTGCTGAAGGCACGTCTCGTTTCTATAATGTTGAAAATCTTCGCTACAAAGAATGTGATCGCATCACTGATTTCCTTAATGAGTTACGCAGAGCAGGTGCAGATGTCGAAGAGCGACAAAGTGAAATTATCGTGCACGGAAAACCCGAAGGCATCGAAGGCGGTGTAGTCATCGATGCACATTACGACCATCGAGTGATTATGGCATTAACTGTCGTAGGGCTTCGAGCTGCGAAAGGGCTGACGATTCGAGATTCCCATCATGTAGCGAAATCTTATCCACAATTTTTCGATCATTTGATATCTATCGGAGCCAAGATCACATTAGAAAAAGGAGAGCTGACATGAGTTTTGTGAATCCTTCACGTGAACGAATTAAAGAAATCCTAGCATCTGCTCAAAACATTGCTGTCGTGGGATTATCTAACAATCCCGATCGCACTTCATATATGGTTTCTGAAGCCATGCAACGAAAGGGGTACCGCATTATTCCTGTGAATCCCCAAGCAACAATGATTTTAGGTGAAACGTGTTATCCTTCGCTATCTGCAGTAGCTGAACCGATTGATATTGTCAACGTATTCCGCAGAGCGGACCAAGTGCTTCCCATAGCAGAAGAAGCTGTAGCAGTTGGCGCACAGGTGTTGTGGTTGCAACTCGATATCATCAATGAAGAAGCAGCCCAAGTCGCCTTGCGTGGTGGGCTTGAAGTGATTATGGATCGATGTATCAAAGTTGAAGAAGCGATCCTTCAACCGAAACGTCATCTCTAGTTACCATAATTTACTACTCATATCTAAGTCGAAACTCACAGAATATATAACGAACCTGTTCATCAAGGTTCTTTTTACAATTAGCGTAAAAAGGAGGATGGTATTGATGTATAACCAATTCGGTTCGTTGTATCCCACTACTGTGAATTCAGCAACATATGGACCCAGCAACCAAAGCAACCTGCAATCGATGAATTTCGGAGCTTCAGGGTATCCTCAGCAGATGCCAATGTTGAATCACCAGATGTCTTACCAGCAGATGCCGATGTCGAATCACCAGATGAATTCCTTGTATGGTGCTCGGGCGTTACCGCACCCGAATCAAAACCAACCAAACTATGGAACACAAGCTTACGGCTACAAACCAATAGGCATTTCACCAATCCCTTATCCCATGGCATCTATGGGTTTGGGTAAAGCCGTATCGCCCAACCAGCCTTACACACAAGCTGTTTCCCCAGAAGCTTATCACACATCACAATACCGTGGTAATCAATTAGGGCATGATTTGTATCTGCGAGCGGATTCATTCGTTCCTGCACAACAACAGTTGGGGTACTTCCCTCACATGCAAGGTGGATATAGTTCCTAAGAATGCAGATGTGAAAAACAAACGAATCACAAACGAATCGATATCGATTCGTTTGTTTTTTGTTTTTGACAAATCGAGCAACAACCTTTAGGATTTACATAGAGGGCGGTGACAACATTGTGAATTGGATGGGCATATTACAACAACTCGGTCGTTCATTAATGTTGCCTACGATTGCACTTCCGATTGCAGCTATTTTGTTACGTCTAGGGGATATGCCTTGGATGGATTGGGGAATGTCTTCGTGGGGTGAACTGTTTACACTTTCAGGTCAAACCATTTTCCAATATATCCCGATTATTTTTGCAGTTGGCGTCGCACTTGGACTTACAGAAAGTGCAGGTATCGCAGGTATGTCAGCGATGCTTGGTTATTTTATATTTACGCGTGTGATCGAACACGTGCTAGGAACTAGTTTTCAACTAGGCGTTTCCGGTGGAATTTTGATTGGTTTACTTACAGCTTATAGCTTTCATATTTGCAAAAACATTATTTTGCCTGAATACATCCAATTTTTCGGTGGACCCCGCATGGTGCCTTTGATCATGGGTTTTGTTTCTCTTTTTGCCGCGTTGATCATGATTGTGCTAGGTCCTTATTTGCAGCAAGGAATGAATGGGATCTCTTCGTTTATTCTTGGTCTTGGTGGATTTGGTACTTTTGTATATGGTATCGGTCATCGGCTCCTTGTGCCGTCAGGACTACACCATATTTTAAATAATTTCTTTTGGTTTCAGCTTGGTGCATTTGAATCATCTCAACAAATCACATATGGTGACTTGCCACGTTATTTCGCAGGGGATCCTAGCGCAGGCATATATATGGCAGGGTTGTATCCGATTACGATGTTTGCTTTACCTGCAATTGCATTCGCCATCATACATGAAGCGCGGGAAGATCTTAAGCCCAAAGTGAAAGCTACATTTATTGTAGCAGCGTTGACGTCTTTTTTGACAGGGATCACTGAGCCGATTGAATTTGCTTTTTTGTTTGTTGCTCCTTACTTATTCATGATTCATGCTGTGCTTGCCGGGAGTGCGATGTGGGTTGCTTATGAATTGAATATCCGTCACGGGTTCTCCTATTCTTCTGGTGTCATCGATTATCTGATCAATGAACATTTATCACAGAATGGCTGGTTACTCATTCCGATTGGTTTGCTGTATGGATGTATCTATTATGTGTTATTTCGATATGCGATTCGAAGGTTTCAGATTCCAACACCTGGCAGAGACGAAGGCTCCAAGCTTGAAGAATGGGCAGGGGATATCCCTTATCGCACACCGTTAATTTTACAAGCATTAGGCGGTAAAGATAACATTAAGAATGTTGAAGCGTGTATTACAAGACTTCGGCTGACTGTGACCAATGATCGGTTGATCGATCATCATGCGTTAAAACAACTCGGTGCTGTAGGTGTTATTCATCTTGGAGCAGGAAATATTCAAGTCGTATTCGGTGCATATTCGGAAATGATTCGTGAAGAAATTCTTAAAGTCATGCGCAAAGATATTCATGCCATCTTGTTTTATTCACCTGTTCAAGGGAAGATGATTCCACTTGAAGATGTACCTGACCCGATCTATGCGAACAAAATCGTAGGTCAAGGGGTCGCATTTCTTCCTACAAAAGGAGAATGTGTTTCCCCGATTGAAGGAGAAATCGTTTATGTTTTTCCAACGGGACATGCACTAGGTATCAGAACCAAAGAGGGTTTGGAGATTCTGCTTCATATTGGGATTGATTCGATGCATATGCATGGGTTCACGGTATATGTGAAATCAGGTGACTGGGTCAAGCCAGGTCAGTTATTAATTCGGTTCCAACTTAAGCATCTTAAGAAACATGCCAAATCGATTGCTACACTTCTCGTGATTACAAATTCAGAAAAAGTGAGAAATTGGAACTTTGCTCCATATACATCTGTGCAAAAAGGCCAAGCTTCGGTGATGTCTGTTGTGCTTACAGAATCCAAAATTCCAGGAGGCGTAATGGTATGATTCAAGGCGTAGGTGCTTCAACGGGTGTAGGAATTGGCAATGCCATCGTATTGCCAGTGTGGGAATGGAATTTAAGTGAACATCGCTTCGAGGTAACAGATGCAGCTCAAGAGTATATACGTGTAGAAGAAAGTATTCGTTGTTCGAAAGCCGAACTTATCCATATCCAACAGGAAAGCAAAGACATCATCGGCAATCATCAATCTTCGATTTTTGATGCGCATTTAGCGATTCTCGAAGATCCTAATTTTATCAACGAAATACAGTTTTTGATCGAGCGTCAACATCAAGCAGCTGAAATAGCTGTCAAAGAAGTCATCGATAAATTCGTGAATATGTTTCATCTTATGGATAATGATTACATGAAAGAACGTGCATCAGACATCTTAGATGTCGGAAACCGTGTATTGAAACATCTCTTACATGTCTCGGAAATGCACGTACCTGTAGATCAACCTTTTATATTAGTTGCCAAAGAAATCACACCTTCTCAATTAGCGCACTTAAATCCAGCTAATCTCTTGGGTCTGGTTACTGCATTTGGCGGTGTTCACTCTCACGTCGCGATTATATCTAGAGCGATGAATATCCCTTATGTTCATGGAATTGATACGTTATGGTTGAAATCCATTCAGAACGGGGACGCGCTCATTGTCGATGGGGAACACGGTATTGTGTATATTAACCCCGAATCATCAACGCGTATGAACTACCAATTACGTCAAAGAGAATTGATAGCAGTGAATCATCACTTACTTGACATCATTGACATCCCTACGCAAACCGCTGATCGTCGTCCTGTGAATTTATTAGCGAACATTCATTCGAACAATGATATTGCTAAAGTAATTGAATGTAATGCTGCTGGTGTAGGTTTATTTCGTACCGAATACATTTTTGCGGATCGCAAAAGTCTACCGAGTGAACAGGAACAGTTCGACATATACAAACATACCGTACTCCAGTTGCAAGGTCGCAGTCTGGTGATTCGAACATTAGACATTGGCGGAGACAAACAGTTGGATTATTTGCCTATGCCCAAAGAAGACAATCCATTCTTAGGCTATAGAGCGATTCGAATTTCACTTCACCAGACAGACATGTTCATTACTCAGTTGAAAGCCATATTGAGAGCAAGCGCCTATGGGCCTGTGAAATTGATGTATCCAATGATCACGACTTTACAAGAAGTTCAAGCTGCGAACCAGATTCTAGAACAAGCCAAAGCAGATCTGCACACAGCAGGAATTGATTTTGATCCAGAGATCCAAGTAGGTATTACCATTGAAGTACCTGCTGCAGCACTCATCGCAGATCTACTAGCAGAAGAAGTCGACTTTTTCAGTATTGGCACGAACGATTTGGTACAATATGTCCTCGCTGTAGATCGAATGAATGAAAGTATTGCTCACATGTATGACCCCTTCCATCCAGCCATCATACGTCTACTCAAATCCATCACAGATGCAGCGAGAAGAGCGCAAATACCTATTAGCGTATGCGGTGAACTTGCAGGTGACATAAGAGCTATACCGATCTGGTTAGGTTTAGGAATCAATGAGTGGAGTGTTTCAATGCATAATTATTTGAAGGTGAAGCATCGCATCTTACATACCCATGATGGACACTTCGTCGATTTGATGGATCAGTTACTGACTTGCAGGACAAGTAAAGAAATTCACGAATGTTTAGAGATCGCTCAAGCAGGAAACTCACACACAGCGAACGTTCAAGCAAGCAACGCACATAGGGAGGAATAAACTATGAAATTACAACATCAAAAGGTTTTGGCTTTTATCGATGAAGAATTTGAAGATTTGGAGATGTGGTATCCGATTCTGCGATTGCGCGAGGAAGGTGCCATTGTAGATGTGGCAGGGCCCAAAAGTAACACGGTGTATCATGGGAAATACGGAGTCCCCATGACGAGCGACTTTGCTTTTGCAGAGGTGCAATCCGAATCCTATTGCGGTCTCTATGTACCTGGGGGATGGGCTCCTGATAAGCTAAGACGCTATGCGGATGTTCTCAATCTGACGAAGCAATTCCATCTTGCACAAAAACCTATTGCGCAAATCTGTCATGCAGGCTGGGTGCTCATATCAGCAAAAATCGTACAAGGGTATACCATGACATCGACTCCTGGTATTCGCGATGATTTAGAGAATGCTGGAGCGATATGGCTTGATCAAGAAGTCGTGATTGATCGAAATATCATTTCCGGGAGAAGACCTCCTGACTTGCCTGCTTTCTCTAAAGCATTTGTTGATTCACTAGAGGCATTTACGAAATCCCGAAATGCTTGATGAGCGCATGGGAATCATTAGCAATTGCTTTTTTGCAGGAAACACAGAGAAAATAGCGAATAGGATTAATCAAATCATTCGCGAAATACCCGGTTAGTGGATTGCGCCTTTTTATAAAGGAGCTGTTGCATGCAGAAATCTTGCAGATGTGGCAATGACATGCAAATATTCGTAAGAACAGTGATTTATCAAAAAAAATTACATATTGAAAGCGTTCCAATCTGGTCATGCATAAGCTGTGGCCACAATGAAGTGATTTCTTATTTGAAAGATGATCTCGTCCAATTGATGAAACAATTCACTTGTATCAATCAAAAACAGTGTATTCCATTCGTCGAGTGGTCAGAAAACGCTCGATTATTCCTGCAAATTTCACATATGGCGCACAACCAACACTTGGTGAATGACATGATCGATCAGCGAATTGATGAATTGTTAGATGACTTCCTTATTGCCAAATCAGATAGAGATAACCTGAAACTCACAGATCTTAAGCGTCGCTTGACGCAGATAAGTCAACGGTCCATTACGTTATAACAAGGTATTTTTGAGCTTTGTTAAGATGTAGGGGGCCTTTTTTATGACATATTGAACCTTAATCGGAACTTTTATTGCATCAAGCTACAAATTATCGTATGATTTAATCAGTTAAAGATAAACTATTTTTCGGCATTGGAGAGAATAACTGTGAATGTAACGATTTATGATGTTGCTCGTGAAGCAAATGTTTCCATGGCTACGGTATCGCGTGTTGTCAATAATAATCCCAATGTCAAACCGCAAACGCGCAAACGAGTTTTTGAAGCGATAGAGAGATTAGGGTATCGTCCTAATGCAGTTGCGCGAGGTTTAGCAAGCAAAAAAACCACAACCGTCGGTGTAGTCATTCCGGACATCTCTAATTCTATTTTCGCAGAAGTTGCTAGAGGAATAGAAGATATTGCCAATATGTATCATTATAATATTATCTTATGTAACGCGGATAAGAAAAAAGATAAAGAAATTCGTGTAATCAATACATTGTTTGAGAAACAAGTGGATGGTATGCTATTTATGGGTGGCGCTGTTTCGGAAGAGCATTTACTTGCTTTTCGAACGTCTTCAGTACCTGTAGTCTTGTGCGGCACCAAAGATATTGAAAATCGTATGCCTTCGGTAGATATTGACCATGAGCAAGCAGCATTCGATGCAGTTCAATTGTTGATCCATGAAGGACATCAGTTAATCGCTATGATATCGGGAAGTTTGCAAGATCCGAATAATGGATACGCACGGTTTCAAGGTTATAAGAAAGCGATGGAAGCAGCTAATCTTTCAATTATAGATGAATACGTAAGAGTAGGTAATTATCGATATGAATCAGGAATCGATGCAGCTAACTATTTTTTGCAAATGAAGAACAAACCTACAGCGATTTTCTCAGCAACTGACGAGATGGCCATTGGTGCGATTCACACGATCCAAGATCGAGGATTACACGTTCCTCAAGACATCTCAGTCATGAGTGTAGATAATATTCGTATGGCATCTATGGTAAGACCACTCTTATCTACAATTGCACAGCCCATGTACGACATTGGAGCCGTGTCCATGAGACTTCTCACTAAACTGATGAATAAAGAAACAGTTACTAATCTCCAAGTGATTTTACCTCATGAAATGATTAATCGACATTCTGTGGCTCATCGAGGATGAGTCTCTTTTTTTATCTATATGCATAGGATAATTCGAACACTGAAATGAGGGATTACGACTTGAATCAAGGCCAATTAGCGATCATCGGTGCGATGGATGAAGAAATCGAGCTTTTGCTCGCTTCGCTAACACATCGTAGCGATCATATACGAGCAGGCATTACGTTTCATCAAGGACAATTGATGGAAAAACAGATAATCGTTTGCAAGACAGGTGTAGGCAAAGTGAACGCAGCTGTTGTCACACAAATTTTAATCGATCAATTTGCAGTTAGCGGGATTATTTTCACTGGCGTTGCGGGTGCTTTGGATCCTGAATTAGAGATTGGAGACATCGTAATTTCAACGGATTGTATGCATCATGACATGGATGTAACAGCGTTAGGATTCTCAAAAGGGGAAATTCCCTATCAGCAAAACTCTATATTCAAAGCAGATGCACATCTCATTCAACTTGCTCAGACAGCGAGTACACAAGTCACTAATTGCCGTATTTACCTTGGTCGAATATTGTCCGGCGATCAATTCATCAACCATCGTGATCAAGTAGCTGAACTATACCAAACGTTCGGTGGAATGTGCACGGAGATGGAAGGTGCTGCAGTTGCACAGGTTTGTACGATGAATCAAGTTCCTTTTGTTATCATTCGTTCGATGTCTGATCGAGCAGATGGTTCAGCAGATGTCAATTTTGTAGAGTTCAGTCATTTCGCTGCTCGACATTCTTTTTCACTTGTAGAACAGATTTTATTGAATATATAACATATGTGTTTCGTGAATTTAAATCATAAGTTGAGATCTTAGTTCTGTAACCAATGATGTCATTTAACACGCTTCAACAGGATAATGACTTGAACCTATTCCTTAAGGAATAAACCGTCGAATCAATGAAAGTGTGTATGCGCTTTCATTGATTAGACGCGTGTACATTTAGTGGAAGTTCTATATGGTGGAGCAAGTCCATAATTCGAATGCGCAGTCATTCACGTTCCACAGATCAGATTAAATCTAATGAATGCAGTTTCTCGAAAAAATAGTGAAGGTTTATAATCAATTCATGATTGGATAGAAATATCCGTTATGGGTTTTTCTTTCGTTCCTCTTAATTTTACATTTAAGGAATATAATTAACATGCAGTTTACAATAGTTTAACACATGCAACTTGGCGACAAGTTATATTGATGGGGTGATGATGTTTTTAAACAAGGAGTGATCCGATTGAAAGTCGATTTGCATTGCCATACCTTAATTTCTGATGGTTCGTTTAGTTTTCACGATGTGATCACTTTAGCAAAACAAGAAGAAATCACACATCTAGCCATAACAAATCATGATACAACTCAATCATTAACTGAGATGGTTATTGAAGGAAAGACTCAAGGAATTGAGATTATTCCTGGTATTGAAATTTCTGCATATGATCACCAACGTGAAAGACGTGTTCATATTCTGGGATATTATCTCATTCCGGAGCATCCAAGTATTTTGCAACTGTGTTCTCCATTATTGGAACAACGCCATGAAGCATCCAAAATAATGGTTGAGCGCTTGATTTTAGCTGGTTATCAGATTACTTGGGAGCAAGTAGAGAAGTATGCTAAAGATGGAACTGGTGTGTATAAGCAACATATTATGCAAGCTTTAATGGATCAAAATTATACAACTAGCATTTATGGAGATCTGTATCGAACATGTTTTGCTAAGCAATCTCCAGAAGGTAAACCAGGGATCGCGTATGTCCCTCTTGAATATCCAAGTGCTGTAGAAGCAGTACAAGCCATCATTCAAGCGAACGGAGTAGCCGTTCTCGCACATCCAGGACAATACAAGAACTTTGACATCTTACCTGAATTAGTAGATGCAGGGTTAAAAGGTATCGAAGTGTATCACCCTTCACACCAAGATTCTGATCTAGCTAAGGCCATGCAATATGCAAAAGAATATTCGTTAATTGCTACTGGTGGATCTGATTTTCATGGTTTATATGATGAAAAACCAGTCCGATTAGGTTCATTCGATCCAGGTATAGCGTCTGTTCATGCATTGAAAGCGATAAGAGATTTAATCAATTAATCATCAATATTATTTGAACTTGGAGGGATTGACATGAACTATATTCACAAACCTTTTCCACCTTCTTTTTTATCGATTGAACCACATATTGATGAATCGAGCTTTGTTATCCAAAGTTATTTAGGGAACTGGACTTCAATCGGTCCTTCTAATCAAATCATTGAATCAAGTATTGGCGATTACACGTATACGATGGATGATGTATCTATAACTTATGCGGATATCGGGAAATACACTTCGATTGCTTCTCATACGTGTATCCATCCAGTTATGCATCCCACGAATAGAGTTACACAGCATCATTTGACATATCGAAGAATGTCATATCAAATGTTTGAAAATGATGATGAATCGGTATTTGAATGGAGACGTACAAATCGTGTACAGATAGGTCATGATGTATGGATTGGACATGGAGCAATTATTATGAAAGGAGTAACTATTGGACATGGTGCTGTGGTAGGATCGGGAGCTGTTGTAACAAAAGATGTAGAACCTTATATGATTGTCGCTGGTGTTCCAGCAAAACCAATCAAACAAAGGTTTACTGATCATATCATCATGGATCTGTTGGAGATTGCTTGGTGGAATTGGTCTGATGACATAATTCGCGAGCGATTATTGGAACTGAATGAACTTGATTCATTCATTGAAAAATACAAAACACTTCAGAAGTTGACGTAATATTATAAAATGGGGGTTCAACCAATGAAGGATCAAATGGATATCATTGACGATTTGGTAGAAGGGATTCATTCAAGTAAGTATGCAGAGGATGATCGATTGCCCTCTGAGAATGAATTAGCTGAATACTATCATGTTCCTCGTCTGTGTATCCGCAATGTGTATCATCGATTACAACAATTAGGTTATTGCTACAGCATTCAAGGAAAAGGTTATTTTGTCAGAAGTCGACAAATACAAATACCTTTAGTTTTAGGTGGACACGAAAGCTTTAGTCAAAAAATGAATAATTTGGGGTTAAACTATTATTCGAAAAATATAGGTTGCACAGAGGTATCACCTTCAGAAAAATTAAATATAAAGCTTAAATTGAAGAATGAATCACGTATATATGAAATTAAAAGATTACGTTATGTAAATCAGGAACCTATTGCCATCCATATTTCCTATGTCGCAGAGTCGACTTTTCCTGATATTGCTTTAGAAGGACATCGGATTTCATCAATGTTCGATTATTTTGCTTCCAAACATTATACACAGTACCCATCCTCACAAAGTGTACTTAGTATTAATTTCCCTACAAAAGATGAACGCGAATGGCTTTGTTGTTCAAACTATATTCCTATGCTTACATTAGAATCTAGTTGTACAGATTTTGATTCAGGGGAAACACTTGAAGTTACTACGATTATATATCGCAGTGATCGGTTCACGTATTTGATATGAAAAAGAGAGGATTCTTACAATGAACCGCAAAAAAAGAACTGAAATCCTAATTCGAGGTCGTCATCATCTAGCAAAATCATTCTGTGAGCAAATTAATCGCACATATAGCGTTGATCTACTAGAAAAGCCTAATCATAGTTTAGTTATGGTGAAAATGAGAGAAACAGCAAAAAACACACGATTTTATATCGGCGAAGTATTTGTAACAGAGTGTAAAGTGAAAATCCAAGAAAAAATAGGAATTGGCATCGTCAAAGGGAATGAACCCGAGCTTTCATACTACTTAGCGGTCATCGATGCAGCGTATTGCGCTAATCTGCCTATTACACAATTATGGGGTTCGCAATTAGAGGAAGAACTGCAATGTATAAGACAAAATCAACAAATTAAATTCGATCAATTGCTTAAAACCAAAGTTAATTTCGAAACAATGGATGAAGAATTATCATAACTCGAGATTTTGAAAGGAGGAAATCTATATGAAACTTGATCTTGTACATGATATTCAATCTACGTATCGCTTGACTTTAGATGCGATGTCTAGACCTGGAAAGATTGTTTCATTGAGCTCAGATGTTACCGCAATAAATGACTCTCTCTATTTTTTTCCATCTACGTGGTTATTGATACATATGCTTTTAGATATCGATGTAACTTTTAATGTAATTTCGTCTCTACCTGAGGAAAAATTAGCATTGATGAATCAATTGACTTACGCAAAACCTGCATCTATGCATCAAGCAGATTATATTTTTGTCAGTCATGATGCAAATAATTCTGATGTTCATGCAGCCATTGAACAAGTCAAAAACGGGTCATTGGTTGATCCGCATGAATCAGCTACTGTTATTATTGAAGTTGAAGCATTGAGTACTGAAGCATATTATGAGTTGCGAGGACCAGGGATTAAAAGCTGTACATACATCAATATACATAGCCATGTGGAGTGGCAAACCATACGTGAGCAAAGGAATATCGAATATCCTTTGGGTATCGATTTGATATTTGTAGATCGTAAACATCAACTTATTGCTTTGCCTCGTACAACACAAGTTACAAGGAGTGTGAATATGCAATGACTTATGTAGCAGTAAAGGGTGGAACTGAAGCTATAGAAGAATCGATACGTCGTATAAAATATGAGCGAATTAAACATGGAAAGACGATCGGGGTAGATGAAATACAATGTGGAATGAGATCTCTCGTAGATCAAGTCATGTCGGAAAGTAGTCTGTATAGTGAAGTACTTGCTGCACTTTCGATAAAACAAGCAGAAGGAAATCCAGAAGAAGCTGTATTCTTAATGAGAGCTTATCGCTCCACATTACCTCGAAATCATTACTCGCGTACAGTGGATACCGAGAATATGAATATCATGCGCAGGATTTCAGCAAGTTTCAAAGATATTCCTGGTGGTCAAATATTAGGACCTACGGTTGACTACACTCATCGATTGTTAGATTTTGATTTAATGGATGAAAGTATGGATGAAGTGAATACATGGAAAATGGATTATGAAAGTGAAATGATGCAATATCTCAAAAATGGGAACAACTCTTTAGTTGATCACCAAGGTTTAGGAGATAGAGGTATTGCTCGCTTGCCGAAAGTAATTGATTATTTGCGTAAAGAAGAATTGATGATAGATTTTGCAGATGACGATCATGAACCAGATGATGTCACACGCAGAAGTCTAGAATTCCCGTCATCTCGAAGCCAAAGATTGCAAATATTAACAAGAGGTCAGACAGGTACTGTTACTGCATTAGGATATGCGATTATTCGTGGTTATGGTGCTTTGCATCCGACTGTAGGCGAACTACGAATTGGCGAAGTCCCCATTCACGTAGGGCATCCGTTAGAAGAAACGATCGATGAAGAAGATACATACTATATCGGGGATATTTGTATCACAGAAGCAGAAATGTTAATTCCTCAAACTATCGAATTGCCGGACGGGAATAAAGAAATTCAATTCAGCATTGGGTATGGAGCATGCTACGGTCAAAATGAAACAAAGACGATTGCTATGGGAATCTTAGATCATGCTTTGGAATATTCAAATCCTCATTATCCTACTCACGATGAAGAATTTGTCTTATATCATATCGATTCTGTGGAAGCAACAGGATTTATTTCGCATTTGAAAATGCCTCATTATGTTACATTTCAATCAGAACTTGAGAGAATGCGAAAAACAAAAACGAAAGAAAAGGGGAATGACGCGTGAAGATACATTATCAGTTTGCTTTTTTTGATGAAGGGTCTAAGCGTGAAATTCGTCGAGCTACACTTAAATCAATTGCGATTCCTGGATATCAAGTTCCTTTTGCTTCAAGAGAAATGCCGATTGGTCGAGGTTGGGGAACGGGTGGTTTACAACTCACTTTGTCTCTAGTGGGTAGAAAAGATGTGATTAAAGTGATTGATCAAGGTTCCGATGAATCAGTTAATGCCGTTAATATCAAAAAATTAATTGTTAAAACAACAGGTATTTCGACGACTGATCAAACTTCACAAGCTACCATCATACAATCACGTCATCGTATTCCAGAGGTAGCTTTGAATGATAGCCAGATTTTGGTATTACAAGTTCCTGCACCTGAACCTTTAAGAAGATATGAAAGAAGTGAATTCGAAACGAAAAAACTACACGCTGACAAAGAATACAGTGGGGCATGGTTGATATTATTTGAACAAATTATGAAATTTGGTCATACATCAACCGGTGCAGACCATCCAGTTTTGGTTTACGATCGCTACGTGATGGCACCTAGTCCGATACCAAGATTTGATAATCCCAAAATGTTATATTCAGAAGCGTTGATTTTACTAGGTGCGGGTCGAGAGAAGAAAGTTTATGCTGTACCGCCTTTTACGAAAGTCATGTCGTTAGATTTTGAGGATTTCCCTTTTTCAGTAGAGTCATTTAAGGGGAAGTCATGTAAATTATGCAATGCTAAGGATGTCTACTTAGATGAGCTTGTGAATGAAGCAAATGATGAAACGTATTACCAATGTAATGATACGAGTTATTGTCTAGGAAGGTTAAATGCGCAGGGTCTAAATGAGGTGAGTCAGCATGGTGGATAGTATTCAACCGATATTAAATGTAATTGATTTGAACCGACAATTTGGTGCTGGGTGTTTACATTGCCTTGATGGTCAAAAAGATAAAAGAATTCGTAATTATTGTTCAATCTGTAGAACAGTTTATGCGGTAAATGAAGTTAGTTTTTCCCTGTATCCAGGTGAAGTTTTAGGTATAGTCGGAGAAAGTGGAAGTGGGAAATCGACATTAATGCAATGTTTATATTTTGACCAAGATGTGACTAGCGGGGAAGCCTATCTCAATGATTACGGAAATGGACAGAAGAACATATTTGCCCAATCGTCACAACAAAAAAGATATATTCGGAATCATCTTTTGGGAAAAGTGTATCAAAACCCTGTTTTAGGTTTAAAAATGAATTTTTCTTCGATTGGCAACATCGCTGAGAAACTCATCGCTGCTGGTGTTCGTCAAGCAGGTCAAATGGAAGCTAGGGGTATGGAATTACTCACACGAGTAAAAATTCCTGTACATCGAATGAAAGAACCACCACACAAATTCTCTGGAGGCATGCAGCAAAGAGTACAAATTGCGAAAGCATTATCTAATCGCCCTCCCATTTTATTGCTCGATGAAGTGACTACAGGTCTGGACTTATCTGTACAAGCGAATGTTCTTGATATGATCAAAGAGCTTCAACGCGATTTGCGAATCAGTATGATACTTGTTTCACATGATCTAGGTGTCATTCGGATGATGTCAGATCGGACAATGGTGATGCTTGACGGTCAAGTGGTCGAAGAAGGTTTGACAGATCAAATACTCGAAGATCCTCAACATGCGTATACGCAACAATTAGTGCAGTCTTTATTGTAACTTATTCATGTATTCAGAGAGGAAAGAAATCATGTACATCATACGTAACGGTAAAATTATAACTGAACATGATATATTGGAAGGATATGATTTGGTTATTCAAGGCGATCGCATTGTTCAAATCGTTCCTTCAGGACAATTTGATGATACAAATTCAAATCCACCTTTAGAAATTATAAATGCGAACGGTGCTTATGTGACGCCAGGATTTATAGATCTTCATTCTGATTATATTGAATTTATTGCAGCACCTAGACCTACATCAATGATGGATTTTTACCTAAGTCTACGTGAAGCAGAGAAAGAACTCATTACACATGGGATTACAACGATGTATCACTCTCTTTCTTTGTGGGAAAATTCTGAATTCGATCACAAACCTATTCGAGAACCCAAAAATGTTCAGAAATTAATTGATTTAATTGACGAATCTCACACAAGCAAGCATCTTGTGAGACATCGGTTTCATGCTAGATTTGAAATTGATTATACGGAGGGAATCGAGCAATTAAAATCCTATATTGCTGCAAAGAAAGTTCATTTGTTATCTTTCATGGATCATTCCCCTGGACAAGGACAATATCGTAATTTAGAAATGTATAGACATACCTTAAAAGGTTATAAAAATCTTACAGACAATGAAATAGATAAAATTGTGCATAAACATGATCAAAAGCGAAAAGTTTCTTTTGATGAATTGAAAGAAATAGCTGATCTTGCGATCAAAAATCAAATTGCGTTAGCTTCACACGATGATGATACTTTTGAGAAGTTAGCATTTGTTAAATTGCTAGGAACAACAATAAGTGAATTCCCGATTACGATGGAAATAGCTAAAAAAGCAAAAGAATTAAACTTATACACGATTGCTGGAGCTCCAAATGTGCTGCTTGGTGGTTCTCATAGTGGAAATCTTAGTGCAGCTGAAGCAATCAAACAAGGATATATCGATATTTTATGTAGCGATTATTATCCAGCAGGAGTATTACATGCAATATTTAATTTACATGAAAAACATGGATGTGATTTAGTCGAAATGTTTAAACTTGTCACCATTCACCCAGCTAGAGCTGTGAAAATTGATGATACATTAGGCTCTATTGAAGTAGGTAAGAAAGCAGATATATTGTTAATTGATAAAATCGAAAATAATTTCCCTGTCATCTCAGCTGTATGGGTGGATGGACATTTAGTTCAACGCACGCACTACCGAATCTAAAACATTAGAAAGTAAGAGGATTATCTATGCTTAACATTAAACATTTATCCAAAACATTTATATTACATGAAG
>CAMCVV010000036.1 GCA_945881905.1 Paenibacillus alvei | reverse complement strand
AACCTTCCAACCTTCGATACGAATTTCTGTGGAAACCGCAAATTCCCCGTCTGCTTTGCGCTTCGTTGCGCGATCACGTATTTTGCTTTCTAGTTTTATTCGATCCTGCTTTAGTTCAGAATCAAGTAAAATTCCCGTTAACCCTTGAACGACTTCGTCTTCAATGCGGTTTGCGTCTACTAATTTGGGATTTAATGAAATTGAATACACGGTAGCATCTGTAGCCAGTACTTTATCATTTCGATCGAGAATCATACCACGTGTCGGCACGAGGATTTGATCATCTTCCCATCTTTTCAAGGCCTCACTTTGCAGCCAGGCAGCATCAACGACTTGGATTTGATAGATTTTGAGTAATAAAAAACCAAAAGAGAGGGTAACACATATCCCGATGATCAAAGATATGATTTTCACCATTTTGGTCATAGTGATACACCTACGTTCTAAGGATTATATACGAATTGCTGATTGGTTTGACGAGTTGGCGATATTTGTGCAACTTGCGAGCTATTTCTCGGAACGAGACCTAATTTCGTGGCTTCAAGTTTCAAACGTTCCGAGCTTTGAGATTTCTCAATTTCTTGCTTCAGGAGTTCGTTCTCTAGTTGCAATTGTTTCATTTCTTGTTGTACACGAAGAATGTCTGTGTTCATTTGATATATTTGCGAATAACGCCATAACACCGTGACTGCAATTACGACACACAAGAATACAAGCATAAGCACAAACAATTTATTGTGTGTGTTTAAGTTTGATTGAGGTGATACACGTTTTACTTTTACAGACGGATAAGCTTGAAGAGTGTGTTTCTGTTTGAGTGCAAGATTCCCTTCGATATATGTGTTCATCTGAGTAGCCTCCTTGATTAATTATTGATTTTCTCTGCAACTCTGAGTTTAGCTGATCGTGATCTTTGATTAGTTTCAAGTTCTTCGCTACTCGCTTCGATGGGTTTGCGATGAATCAATTTGAGTACCTCTTTATGCTGGCAGATACATATCGGAAAATGAGGAGGACAGGTGCATTTTGCTACATATTTGTTAAATGTGTGCTTACATATCCGGTCTTCTAGTGAGTGGAAAGTAATGACTGCTAATCGCCCACCAGGTGCCAAACACTTGATCGATTGCTCCAACGCTTCTTCAAAAGCTTTTAGTTCATCATTCACTGCGATACGTAATGCTTGAAACGTGCGCCGAGCAGGATGAGGCCCTGTTCGTCTTGTAGCTGCAGGTATGCTTTGCTTAATGATGTCTACTAATTCGTGTGTTGTATTGATCGGCTTCTTCGCTCTCGCTTCTATAATATTCATCGCAATGCGACGCGAATATTTTTCTTCACCATAGGTATACAAGATGTGCGTCAATTGATCGAACGACCATGCATTGATGATTGTTTTTGCAGTTAGTCTCGCATTACGGTCCATGCGCATATCAAGCTCAGCGTCGTGGTGATAACTAAATCCTCGCTCTACAACATCGAGTTGTGTTGAAGATACACCAAGATCAAACAATATCCCATTGATGTGTAGCTCGCCATCACGATACGCGAATGGTTCTTGAAGTAAGGCTTGTTCGATTTCTCGGAAATTACGTTTTAGGATTTTGACACGATCTATATAAGGCGCTAATAGCTGTGTAGCGTGATGTATCGCATCTTCATCTTGATCAAATGCAATCAATCGTCCTTCGACACTTAGCTTTGATGCGATGAGTTGGCTATGACCCGCTCCGCCAAGTGTACAGTCGACGTATATGCCCGACGGATCAATACGTAAGCTTTCAATTGCTTCTTCGAGAAGCACGGACACATGATGGAACATGACTCACCTCTATGCTATACTTCAAAATTAAAATCAACGAGTTTCTCAGCAATTTCATTGAAAGATTGAACAGATTGTTGAGAATAATCTTGCCACATCTGCTTACTCCAAATCTCTACGCGATTGGATACACCGATAACCATACATTCTTTCTCCAACTTCGCATGTTCTGAAAGATTTGTAGGAATATTTGCTCTGCCTTGCTTGTCGAGCTCGCATTCGGCTGCTCCAGAAAAGAAAAACCGAGTAAACGCTCGAGCATCGGACTTCATCAAAGGGAGTGCTTTGAGTTTGTTCTCTAGAACAGACCACTCTGCCATCGGATATACAAATAAACACGCATCTAGGCCGCGAGTGATCACGAAAGTGTCCCCAAGTGCATCACGAAATTTTGCGGGGATAATCATCCGCCCTTTTTCATCTATGTTGTGCATATATTCGCCCATAAACATAGTGTGATACTCCCTTTCCCTCCACTTTATACCACTTTCCACCACTTTAACATGTAATTTAAGAATATACAAGAAAAAAATCCTGCATATATCGCAGGATTTCGAAAAAAAGTATGTTATTTTAAAAAAAATCATGTAGTTTTCACGCGAGGATAAAGAAACTTCTTTTAGTGGCTTGTCCAACTATGTAAATATGTGTATTGCTCGTCTGTCAATTGATCGATCTGAATGCCTAATGATTCCAGTTTGTAAGAGGAAACCAACTCATCGAGTGCATAAGGTACGGGAACCACTGATTTACCTAAATTCTGATATTGTTCATTCACATATTTGAGCGACATCGCTTGTAAAGCAAACGTCATATCCATGATTTCAGCTGGATGACCATCTCCTGCAGCCAAATTCACAAGTCGACCTTCTGCAAGTACATAGATTTTGCGTCCACTCGCAAGTGTGTACTCTTCAATATTACGTCGAACTGTGCGCTGAGCTAGCGATTGAGCACGTAATGCAACTAGATTGATTTCGATATCAAAATGTCCTGCATTGGCTAAAATAGCACCGTCTTTCATGAGTGGGTAATGCTCAGCACCAATCACATCGCAACAACCTGTCACAGTTACAAAATAATCCCCCACTGATGCTGCTTGTTTCATCGGCATCACTGTGAATCCGTCCATATAGGCTTCAACTGATTTAATCGCATCAATTTCAGTAACAATTACATTAGCGCCTAGACCTTTTGCTCGCATAGCAACACCTTTGCCACACCAGCCATACCCCAGAACGACTACTGTTTTGCCTGCGACAACTAAGTTGGTTGTTCGATTGATTCCATCCCATACCGATTGGCCTGTACCGTAACGATTATCAAATAAATATTTACTGAATGCATCATTCACTGCTATCATAGGAAACTCTAGTTTTCCTTCTTTCTCCATGGCTTTTAAGCGAATGATACCTGTCGTCGTTTCTTCCGCTCCACCTCTGATTGATGGAAGTAGATCTCTGCGCTCTGAATGAAGAACTGATACCAAATCCCCACCATCATCGATGATGAGGTCTGGTTTATGGTCAAGAGCTTTCAATATATAGTTTTTATACTCATCTGCAAGTGGATTATAGCGCGCATAGACGGTAATGCCATCTTCTACAAGTGCTGCGCACACATCGTCTTGCGTAGATAATGGATTACTCCCTGTGATGAACACTTGCGCACCACCTGAGTGTACGACTTTCGCTAAATAAGCTGTTTTTGCTTCTAAATGCAAAGAAATTGCAACACGTAATCCTTTGAACGGTAATTCTCTTGCGAATTGTTCTTCTATTCGTCGAAGAACAGGCATATGTGCTTTAACCCAATCAATTTTGAGATGCCCTTCTGCCGCCAAGTGTATATCTGCAATTTCACTGGTATTCATGACTTTCATCGAGAAACCTCCTACAAATAATAGATTCGATGCTTACCATCTAAAGGTATTCGTGTATGTATCATATGATGTATCCACGTATGACCGTATGTATTGATATAACTCATTACATTATACACTCTTTCTTGAGGCTTTGCGAATGGATGAAGTGCGTTTTGAATAAATGTGAGGTGCTGGGATATAGAATCTTCTTTGGATTGCATTTCCCACAATGCTTTAGTTTTTATATAATTGAACTGCTCGATGATTTTGTTGATATGGGTCTGTCCCAACTCTTGGAGGTTCGGATGTATCTGACTCACCCATTGGATTAACGGTTGATAACTTTGTATAAAGCTTTTTTCGAAATCTTCAAATCGTTGCGCGATGCCGAGATGATCCTCTTGGTCTCGCCATGCTTGGGATTGATCCGCATAATGAAATAACACATCTTCAACTGAGAATTCATATGTGCGGAGTAACTGCTTGATCTTAGGTTCAATCAGTGTAAACTCCAAACGCGGAACAATGATTGGCATCTTCATGTCGAACATGTGAAATGCAGGTTTCACTAGTCCCCAATAAGCAATTTCCGCACTACCTAATACGGTAGCAACCACTGGAAATACATATTCTTGCATAAGTGGTCTTGTCATCACACTATTACTGAGAAGCTGAGGGCGTTCTCGCGCGATGTCTAAGAGTTGTTGTTGTGTGTAGTGTAGGGTTCTCTTCTTATCGACAAATGCTTGTCCATCTCTGATTAACAAAGTCCTTTGTTGTTGTTCATAGACAAACAAGTGCGCATGTTGCTGCTCAAACTCTGTCTGCGGTTCATACCCCAAATCTTCGATCTGTTGCTTGCGAGTCATTAGCATTTCACTGAGCTGTTGATTATGCGTGATTAAAGAAGTGAAGAATGGCGCTTCAAGGGCTCGTAACTGCGGGTCATCTGCATCCACCATCACCAAGCCATACTCTCCAAAAAGCATCACCATGATCTTCGCAAAGCTTTCGGTGAGTGACATCTCTGTTTGATTCATCAACATGTACAACTTTTCGATCAATAATCTTTTGTATGTACTGTCCGCAAGCGTATGTTCAAGTTGATGAATCAGCTTAACCCATTGTTCGTTCGATAATGGCAATTGACTCACTGATGTGCGATCGGGTCGAGGTCGTTCCACTTTAAGCTTGTCGATGCGATACCCTGGTGTAGTGTAATAGAGATGATTGACTTCTTCGAAATCATGGTCTTCCCCAGCAATCCAAAATATCGGAATGACTTCATGTTGCAGTTTTTGGCGAGCTTGTTCAGCAAGTTGAAGTAATGAAATGGCTTTATATATCGTTAACAGCGGACCCCCGAATAAGCCAGCTTGCTGACCACCGATGACCACATAAGCTTGGTGTTCCACTAAACCATCGATTGCTTTTTGTGCGTGTAGTGAATTGCCTATTCTTTGATTGTAAGCAGATAATACCTTTGCAAGTGCAGCGGGATCGACGCGTTGTGCTGATTGACGATTCAACCAAAGTGCTCGCTCTTGCCATGCAAGTTCATCTTGATAATGATTTTCAAAGAAAGTACGTGCTTGTATGTCAAGTTGGATGTAGCTTTCAGCTAGTGGCTGAGACTTCTTCCAATAAAAAGATTCAAACACCATGCAAATAAACTCCCCCACGTTGTGCATCAACGAATGTTCATGGTCCTCATTAGGCAGGACTTAGGTTTATTGTAATTCACTTTACCTCTAGTGTAAATGAGGACGAATGACGAAGCTTCGCAGCAATGAAGAAAACCCTTTACGACGAGATTCGTAAAGAGTTTTCTACTTGCCTATCGGAAACATCTTGCCCAATCATACATCGATTCGTTGTAAATTCCCGTTTGCTTCCATTTTAAATCTTGATTTACTTTCTTCATCATGTTCCTGCAGAAATGCCATCTTACGAGCTCTGTCCATGATTTGGATTAATGCTTTATAATCATCATTCACTACACGATAATCTGTAGCCACTTCACTTACTTCTTTTGATAATTTCTCATTTACTCTTCTCAATCTCTCTACTTCTTCTTCTTTTTGAAAGAGTTCTTTCTCGATTAGCTTCACTTGTCTAGACAAATCTATATGATTTTGTTTCCATTGACGAAGAAAACGAATCACGGTATCGATCGATAACCCATCTTCATGTGTTTGCTCATCATTCATGATGTGAAACGAATGATTCTCTAAAGCGTTAATTGCATTAACATGATAATGCACAACTGATTTTTTTTTGGATTGCACGCGTTTTTGTCTTTGTGATTTCGCGATTTGGATAGCGGCTTCGCATTTTTTCCTGACATAACTATTCCACCGAAACCCACATGCAGCTGCAGTTCTTCCAATCTGTTCGCCTACTTCTTCGAATGCACAAAGTTGCGTACCTCCTTCACGAATATGTCTCAAGGTCACTTCTGCTAATATGACATCATCCCCGTTACTCCATGCATCTTGCCTAATCGTTGACACCGAAACATCCTCCTTGCTTGGTTTGCTACCTTGATCTATGTGAAAATCATTTCATGAGAAACAAGTTCCATCCATTTTCATTTCAATACACATAACTTTATGCGCAGCATAGGATTCATAGAATCTATTTGATACTATTTGGTATTTCCATATTCCCTCCTACGCATACATGCAATTCACAAGATTCCTATACGCATTCCCTATATCAAATTGTTTATATTTCGTCACGGCTGGACAGTTTACATGATATGCACCTGAAGGTATAATTGAATAAGATCGCATTGACATAATGGCAAAAGGAGGATGAAGTGGAATGGATCGCATGTTTAGAGTTCTTGGATATTGGACACTCTTATTTGCACTCATGAGTTTAGCTGGGGGATTATTGCCGATGGCTTTTCTTTGCTTCTTTCAAACAGCAGTATTTGTTCTCTTGGGTTACATGAAACTTGCAGAACGAACCTATATCATTTTATTTTGGGGATATATGCTCATTTCTTTTAGTGGGTTTACGTATTGGTCATTTTTCAAAATGTCCGTATAACGTTCACAGCATGTATATGAATGCTTCATCGTATGAAGTAGTCTCTGTGCATAGCACTTGATTTCACTTTGATTCTGTCTTTTGGACAGAATCTTTTTTCATCACCAGGACTTTGAATAATTCGCTCATCTGGTCACTGATGAGTAGTTGGCGTATGGATCGATTCTTCTTCGCGACTTCACTAAATGGATTGGGGTCTTCGTGATTTTGTAATCGGTCCAAAATGCCTTGTTCCACTAAAAATTGACGCTGGGTCTTATAGGAGAGATCTGTGAATCCACTTGCTTGTGCTGTTCGTAAACAAGCAGAGAAATTGACGTGAGCCGTTATGTCTTGTTCGCCACAAAAAGAATAGAACTGGTCATGTGCAACATGGTTGCGATAACACAGAAGCGTGCCCCGTCGGCGTGAAGACGTCCATAATTGCTCAGTTATATCTCCATAATCGATTACAATTAACTGCCCCATCGTCATCGTTTCACTGACTTCGCGAATCCACTCATGGGCTTGTAGATTCACTTCAATGATTTGCCCGACTTGAAGAGACAGCTGCTCAGCTGCAAGATATGCCCAAACATCCGCATCTGTAAGCTCTAACCATACCTCTGTGAATTCACCGATTTCCTCATTCCAACCCACATAGCATTCTAGGTATCCCGAAGATGATAGGCGCACTCGATGCACCGCAAATGCATCTAATAATTCATTGGCGATCACAAATTGAATGTGTGAATGTTGCCGTTGCTTCCATTCTTTTGGATCCATCCACGTAATTTTGGATTCATGTGAAGCCAATTGTATCTCTTGCAGACTTCTCTGATATGAACTAGATTCGATCATCACCACTTCAAGCTGCGCATACAGATGAGGTTCAAGATTAGCTATTTCATTAAGTATATGCAGACATAGTTTACCTGTTCCTCCGCCCCATTCAACGAGCTGCACCCCACAATTTTCAGCGGGTAATGCCTTCATTTCTTTGATCAGATACGCCGCTAGCATCTCACCCATGATGCTTCCAATCGAAGAACTGGTATAGAAATCCCCTTCTTTACCAATCTTGGGTTTCGCGATGCGATAATAACCGTATTGTTCATGGTACAAACAGTTGTGCATGAAATCTCGAAAACAGATTGCATGCAGAGAACTTGTTTGAATCGATGCGCGTATTGTATTTACCAGAAATTCATTTCCTACATACATGTGTATTGATATCCTTTCATTGATATCTCGTTTGTAATTTTTTGCTTCATGACAAAATTATAAATAAATAATATAATCTATACAGAGGTGACAATGAATAATGATGAAAATGAAACTAATCGTGTGGGTGCTAATCTTATTATCACTTGTTTTCACAACAAGTTGCAACCAACCAGAAGAAATCAAAAATATGGTGTTACACGCTATCGAAAAACAAACTGAAATCAAAAGTTATCATTTTGAAGGTTCTGCCCAGATAGACATCGATCATTCATTGTTCACAAATAAACAAACACTTGCGAAAGAGCTTATGCAACTCATCAACAAAAGCACACTCACATGGAGCGGTTTCGCACAAACACAGCCCAATCTCATAGAGATGGATCTAAAGATTACACCTATGGGTTCAACTACAGCTATGGAAATACCGGTGATGATGACTTCAGAGCACATATACATCCAACTTCCTGGCATCAATTCCATAGGTGAATACACACAAATCAACATTCCCGCTGAGAAAGACAATCAAGCCAATTCAACAGATCTTGAATCATCTGTATCCAATTCTGCATCACACATTATTTTCGCACTCACTTCGATCTTATATCGGGAAGCACCTGCGGATTGGTTTAAGTTATCTGACATGTTGGCCACAACAGATACAGAAGTAGTCGCCCAACACATCACGATAGAACACCAAGACCCAACAAACCGTACATTCACAGATGGATTTCAAACTCCTTTGATTCCGTATAGAGATCTTTTAGCTTTTACAGGTTTGATCAGCGACGGATCGTCAAATGGCACAGTAAATCTTCGTCAATTGAGCTGGAGTACACCTAGTAAGATGGTTATCGACATTGATCCCCAAGGCTTTATCAGTCAACAAACCATTGATGTTTCTCTTGCACTTCCAAATGAGCAAGCAGAAAATAAAATCATTCGCCTTAAATATCAGCAAACATACGATCAAATCAATCAACCTCCTTCGTTCACAAAAAAAATCCCCAAACAAATTTTAATATGGGATGATCTGCTTGCCAACATCAATAAACCTTAACGTGTCGATCCCCACCGAAAAATATGAACATTTATTACCTACTCTGAACGTAAAGAGTAGGTTTTTTCCTTTATATTTAATATAATCATGATATACGATAGTAAAGGAGGGTTTATTGATGAAACGTATACCCGCGATTCATATAGGGATCATATCTTTACTTATCCTTGTCCATTTCAACTCTAGTGTGATTCGAGCAGAAGAAGTTATCGTGCAACAAGTGCCTCTTGCACTGCTGCAAAAAGGATTTACGCTGTTCGAAATCGATCGTGAAATCTCTAGATTGACCACTAAACAACAAGGAATTTCAATATCCATCGACGAAGTGCAAATCAAATTACACGAACAACAAAATAATCTAGAAGTCGTCAAACAACAGATAGGAAAAGTATTACGCTCCTATTATCTGGGTAATCGAGATTCCATATGGGTACTGATCCTATCGATTAGATCTTTCTCAGATGTATTGCGCACCTATGATTACTTATCCTTGATCTTGACATATGATCAGCGCATACTAGAGAAATACCTTAGTGCTCAAGCGGTTCTCCAAGAAACATACCTCGAATTAGCGACGTATCAAGAGAAGTTGCGACTTGCCCTATTGAATTATCGGAATCAGCGTGCAGAGATGCTTGCTCTACAGTCTGAATTAGATCGCGAGATCGCCAAACAACCAAATGCAACCTATACGTCCCAGCAGATTCAAGCATTGAATGAAGAATGGCGCACAAAAGGAATTCCACTGTTTGAGCAGTATTTCGCGCAATTATCTCTTGCATTTCTAGCTTTCCCGGAGTTACTTACTTCTACGAACAAAGACATATTAAGCCCAATGAAACAAAATAAAGTAACCCTCACGATGACGTCTGAGCAATTCAACGAATTTTTGATCAGCCAAAACAAAGCTCTACAAAAAATGAAATTCAGCTTTAAACCTAATCAAGTCGTCGTTGAAGGGCAACAAGACGATATTCGTCTGCGAATTACTGGAAATTTTCAATGGTTTGCCGCTTCACAAATGAATGGTATACGTTTTACGATCCAACAACTTTCATTCAATGATCTGCTTTTGCCAGATACAAGCATAGCTCTGATCAGTAAGCAGTATCCATTTGAGTTTTACCCGAAAAAAATGGTATCATTTTTTGATGTAACTGAAGTAAAAGTCGTCGATAATCAACTTATCGCGATTTTGAAGCTTTCATTGAAATGAGGCGAACCCCTATCGAGAAGAAATATGCGTGTACGATTGACTTACCCAAGGATAAACGACCCGGCTATTACGCACAACTCATTAAAGCGCTAGCTACATTTGCTCCTCCTCAAGATCGAGATAAGGAATTGTTGATCTATGACTACAATCACCAACGGCTAACTGCACTTGCTCTCATGGATGAATACCACATCAGGACAGAATGCTTCGAGCTTTACTTACTTCCAACAAATAGCCAGATCAGCACATCATTTACGGACTATGGATTTACAAGCATGAACACACGATTTTACGTATATGTTCATCTCGTTTCGATGTTTTCCTTTGCTACTGCAACCAATCGCATGCAACAAGAACAAGCGTATCTACAAATGCAAGAATATATCATTGCGCAGTGGACACACGAAACACAACAACACTACATCGTAGACACGCAATTCACTGAATTGATGATGCGGATTGCACGAGCGTATGAATGTGATATCTGTATCCCGGATCATACGCCATGATACCCAAGGAAGCTTGTAACGTCCCTCTATAACAAATCAGCAGCAAGCTGAGCGAGATGCGAACGTTCTCCGCGTTCAAGCGTCACATGACCGCTTACACTTTCTTGCTTAAACTTCTCAACGACATAAGTTAATCCATTGCTAGACGCATCTAGATACGGATGATCGATTTGGTCAGGGTCACCTAACAACACGATCTTACTTCCTTCGCCAGCACGAGAAATAATTGTTTTGACTTCATGTTTAGAGAGATTTTGCGCTTCGTCGATAATAATGAATTGACCTGGAATCGAGCGGCCTCGGATATACGTTAATGCTTCGACTTGAATACTCCCCATACCCGCAAGAATTTTATCAATATCACTTGATTTTTTTGTGTCAAACAAAAATTCCAAATTATCATAAATAGGTTGCATCCACGGGCGAAGTTTATCTTCTTTTTCACCAGGCAAATAACCGATATCCTTGCCCATCGGCACAACAGGTCGAGCAATTAATAATTTTTTGAATTTGTGGTCATCTTCTACTTTCATCAGACCGGCTGCTAGTGTCAATAATGTCTTGCCTGTACCCGCTTTCCCAGACAAAGTAACCAAAGAAATGTCATCATTGAGAAGCAGTTCAAAAGCCATTCGTTGTTGTGCATTTCTTGCAGAAATCCCCCAAATCGGTTCATTGTTAAGATACAATGGTTCCAATCTCTTGCCATCTGCATTGACTTTAACCAAAGCTGATTTTGAACTTCCCATTTCATCGCGTAAAATGACGAACTCATGCGGATACAGCGTATAAGATAGCTTCAATGCAGGTATACTCAAAAATCGAAACGTATAAAATTCATCAATCAAGGACGGATGCACGAACATATTCATGTTCCCTGTGTAGATATCGTTCTCTGCTACGATGCGATCCGTTAAATAATCTTGAGCTGTGATCCCGAGCACATCTGCTTTAATACGAACTAATGTATCTTTACTTACAATAATGACAGGTTTATTCTCTTTATCTGGGTTTTCGAGATGGTAATTCAACGCAACAGCTAGAATTCGGTTATCATTCGTGATTTCTGCAAATACATCTTGTAACTTCGAGAAACTTCGATGATTCAGTTCAACTTTAATTAATCCACCTGTTTCTAATTCAATACCTTCGGATAACGAACCTTTTGCTCGCAAACTATCCAATAATCGTGACACATGTCTAGCGTTTCTGCCAATTTCATCAGCAAGTCTTTTCTTAGAATCAATCTCTTCTAACACAATGGCTGGAATGATGACTTCGTTGTCTTGAAATGAAAAAAGTGCATTGGGATCCTGTAAAAGCACATTTGTATCGAGAACATAAACTTTTTTCATATGTGTGACCTCCAGGGTTAGTGTAGGATCTCTAAGTCATGTTTGCGTTCATGTTTTTATCATCGTTTACATCGATATACGCGAAAAAAACCTAAATACGTGTGGACGTTTAGGCTTTTTTCATGGATTCAAACACTTGTTGATCTAACTTTTCCGCAGCACGTTTATCATATGTTTTTTCGTATTGTATTTCATTCGTAATCTTTGCACCATAGAACATCGCTTCTCTGACAAAGTCAATGTCAACATCTATACATACCAATTTGAATGGAATACCCGGTAATTCTTCCGTGACGACTTTCGCCTTTCCACTTATCGCATATACGGTCCCTTGACCAATGTATGTAAATGAGGCTTGGTCATGTTGGCGTATATTCGTTAAAATTCGTGATCGGGCATCGACCGCAAATCTTATTTTTGCGGGTTCCTTGGCATATACCCATGAAATTGCATTAACCGAAGGTGCGCCTGTTTCGCAATCAATTGTATGAAGAACGAGAAACAATTCTGATTGCATTGAAGAAAATAATGGCATGGGTAAAGCAATTAGTGATTCAGTCAAGTCGGACATGCCTCCTTCACATGGATATGGTATTTGATAAGTTAACTATACCATATGTCATTTCTCACTTCCACACATAAGCAAGATGAGATCTATATGTAGATGATACCCATTCACACACAGATACATACATGCATTTAATTATACTTGGGATTAGAATTGATATCCGCTAATAACATTTCAACAGCTTCACGATCAATTCGTTGGGTAACATGCTCAGACTCTCGTATATATGTCACGAGATACTGATGTTCCCCTTCCAATTGCACTTGAATATTTGACGCAAGATGGTCTTCGCGCAAGATCAAATCAAAAAAATCCAAAGTTTCTTGTGCAGCTTGGTCATCTGGTCTCGCTTCAGAAACAATCTTCATTTGCAACCAATTAAATACTACATCATTCAATAGCATAGGAATTAATTCTCCTCTTTCAACAAGATGATTGACCTATTCTGTTGAAACCATAATACACAGAGAGATAACCATTGTTTTTGCTGGTGAGTCCACGTCGTTATTATTTGAGATTCTTTTAATGAAGAGAGGTATCTTAACCCATCACGAGGAGACATCATTTGATTCACGAACGCTTCAGCACAATGTGATAATGGCAAGTTCGTGCCATCAAAACAAATGTCTTGTGCTGATGTCATATCTAATTCAACTTGATTATTCCCACAATGATCTTCATCTTGATGAATGATGAACTGTAATTTGAACATCGGTATCAATCTGGGATGAAGAATGTGCAATTGTGCTTTGAATTGATGTAACTCTTCATTATCTACACACATGATTCTCGAAGCACTGATGCACAGTGGACGAAGTTGAACGATAGGTGTAAGCCAATATCGGTTCACTTGGATTCTCTTCGCTTTTCAAGAAAATATCTGACTTTAACTAGAAACATTAACCCAATCGCAATCGCTAAACAGAAGATAATCGGTAACCCTAATAGTTGGAAATAAAGTAGCATTACGGATCCAATCGCAATCAGCACATACACGATAAGAGATTTCAATACAGGGAGCTTACGCGTACGAAACACTTGCACATATACATAGCTAACCATAATGAAAATCAGCGTAAAAGCAATGTAGATATGTTCGAGAAACCATTCAACGAAGATAAGCCATACACCTCCTGCCTAGACATTTGTGAAGTGAAGGACATCTCTACCCTTGTTCAACAGAGGAATGTGCACTTCACTTCCTCTATCTGCGCAAAACACACTTGATTACACTTGTTTACACTTGATTACACTTGATTACACTTGATTACGCATGAGTTTCAGATGTTTTGCGGTTTTTTTCTACTCGTTCTCGTTCGCTTTTATTTAAAATCTTCTTGCGTAAACGAACTGACTTCGGTGTGATTTCACAATATTCATCATCATTTAAGTACTCAAGTGCTTGCTCCAAACTGTAAGAGCGAGCTGTTTTCATTCTGACTGTTTCTTCTTTATTTGCTGAACGAATATTATTCACTTGTTTTTCTTTGCAAATATTTACGATGATGTCATTCTCGCGTGTGTGTTCGCCGACGATCATACCTTCATATACATCTGTTCCTGGAAGTGTAAACAACGTACCTCGGTCTTCGACTGACAAGATACCATACAAAGTGGAAAGACCTGTTTCGCTTGAAATGAGTACACCTTCGTGACGACCGCCTACATCATTACCTAAGAAAGGCCCGTAACGTTCAAAAGCATGGTTCATGACACCGTATCCACGTGTGATTGTCAAGAAGTACGTTCTGTACCCAATCAACCCTCTCGCTGGAACAGAGAATTCAATTCTGACTTGACCGTTACCGTAGTTCGTCATGTTGATCATTTCAGCTTTTCGTGACCCTAAACTTTCCATGACAGAACCCATGTTTTCTTCAGGTACATCAATAATCAAGTTTTCGTAAGGTTCCATTTTTTGGCCATCAATCATTCGGATAATCACTTCAGGCTTAGAAACTTGAAGTTCAAATCCTTCTCGACGCATGTTCTCAATGAGAATACCTAAATGCAATTCACCACGTCCAGACACGATAAATGCATCAGGACTATCCGTGTCTTCTACACGCAAACTCACATCTGTTTCGATTTCTTTATATAATCGTTCTCGTAATTTCCGAGATGTGACCCATTTGCCTTCTCTTCCTGCAAACGGACTATTATTTACCAAGAAAGTCATCTGTAAAGTCGGTTCATCGATTTTGAGCACAGGCAATGCTTCAGGAAATTGCGGGTCAGTGATGGTTTCACCGATATTGATTTCTCTAATCCCTGCAATAGCAATAATATCACCTGCAGCAGCTTCTTCGATCTCGATTCGCTTAAGCCCCTGGAAACCGAATAATTTCTCTACTCTCGCTTGCTTCATCGTGCCTTCTCGCGTCATGACAATGACGGATTGGCCTTGTCTGATTTTACCTCGATTGACTCTGCCTATCCCGATTCTTCCCAAATAATCATTGTAATCCATCAATGTAACTAGAAATTGAAGGGGATCATCAACATTTTCAGTTGGTGCAGGGATATGATGAATAATCGTCTCATAGATCGCTTGCATCGAATCGTCTTGTTTGTCAGGATCTAGACTCGATGTGCCTAGAATCGCAGATGAATACACGACATGAAAGTCTAACTGCTCATCTGTGGCACCGAGTTCAATGAACAAATCTAGGACTTCGTCAACAACTTCACGTGGACGAGCACTAGGTCGGTCAATCTTATTCAGGACAACAACTGGAGATAAGTTCTGTTCGAGTGCTTTACGAAGGACGAACTTCGTTTGTGGCATCGTGCCTTCGAATGCATCAACGACAAGCAATACACCGTCAACCATTTTCATAATCCGCTCGACTTCACCACCAAAATCAGCATGCCCTGGTGTATCAACAATATTAATCAAGTACTCTTTATATTGCACTGCTGTGTTTTTTGCTAAAATCGTAATTCCGCGTTCTCTTTCTAAATCGTTTGAGTCCATCATTCTTTCTGTCAAAGCTTCGTGACTACGAAACGTTCCTGATTGTTGAAGTAATTTATCTACGAGTGTTGTTTTCCCATGATCGACGTGCGCAATGATGGCAATGTTACGAATCTTGTCCCTCTGGTGCATGGATTCCTACCCTTTCCTTATCCGTGATATATTTTCTCTCATAAAAAAGCGCCGGTCATTCAACCCGACGCTCGAACTTTTATCTACATTATATAAAACATTCAAACAAATTACAAGTTTACAAGCGATATGTTTTATGTCTTGGATCTGATGAGTGTAGATACAATTCCCCATGCAACCACAAATAGCGTAGCGCCAATCGGTATCACCCATAGAACATACGTATGAGCAATGACCAATTTCTCGACGACAATCTGGTCTTGCACAAACATCTCACCCGCTGTATATCCGAGAATTGCAGCACCGAGGTATACGAGAATCGGGTATTCATGCAGGAGCTTCAAGATCAATTGGCTCCCCCAAATAATCATCGGAATACTGAGTCCGATACCCAGAATAATGATGAGTTCATTACCATTGGCTTTCGCAGCAATCGCAAGCACATTATCTAGACTCATAATGAAATCAGCTCCGATAATCGTCCAAATCGCACTGCGCAAAGTAACTGCTTGCTGAATAGACGTCGGACGATGATCATCTACCAAAAGCTTGGTAGCTAGCCAAAGCAATAATATGGAACCGATCAAGTGAATGTAAGGCACTGTTAGTAATTGAACAGCTACAAATGTAAGAATCAATCGAAGTGTAATTGCACCTAGAGTACCCCACCATACTGCGCGTTTGCGTTCATGTACGGGTAGATTTTTGCTTGCAAGTGCAATGACAACTGCATTATCTCCACTTAATACCAAATTAATCAAAACCAATTGGACAAGTAACAACAATTCATCTAAAATTACGTTCACCCCTAGATGGTACACATATGCTTATGATCATCGTATGCCGATATGCGGAGTTTCATGCAAAAAAAAACGCTCTGTCTTGTTGCTAACAAGAGTCGCTTGCTGTTATTAAATGAGCGGTTATTCATTGGTGTTCGAATCTTTTCCTGCATCCACGTCTAATTTCTTCAACACTATCCTTGAAATTCGTAAATAATCGATTTCTTCAACTGTGAATTCGTATTGTTCTTTGTATACAATATATTGACCCGTTTTCGGAGGTATCTCGATTTGAGCGTAAAGCCATCCGCCGATCGTATCATAATCTTCAGATTCAATATCTAGAAGAAAATACTCATTCACTTCATCGATGAGTAATAAACCGTCTAGTGAAAAGGTTCGCTCATCTTTGATTTCAAATGTAGGTCTCTCTTCATCGAATTCGTCTTGAATTTCTCCAACAATTTCTTCCATGATATCTTCAAGTGTAACTAGACCCGAAGTACCTCCATACTCATCAATGAGTAAAGCAAGCTGACTTTTCCTTTTTTGCATGATTTTCAGAAGTTCACTAATTTGCATGGAATCAGGTACTGTCGTAATCGGTCTGATTAATTTGCGAATTCCTATGGAAATTGCATCGGGTTTGAGCAAATCTTTAATGTGGATAAATCCGATGATGTTATCTTTATCTGGATCACAGATCGGGTATCGTGTCCGCATGTCTTTGATTGCAAAATTCAGATTTTCTTCGAATGTGATATTGGCATACAAGCATTCCATCTCTGTTCGTGGTATCATGATTTCTTTGGCTATCGTCTCAGAAAAATCAAAAATATTGTGAACTAATGCCATTTCTGTTTGATCAATATGTCCACTTTTATGACTTTCTTGCATCATCACCATGATTTCTTGTTCCGTGTGACTCGTTTCATATTCATTGGTTTCTTTAATGCCAGCAAGTCGTAACATCCAATTGGAAACATTATTTACAACAATAATAAATGGTTTGAACAACTGATAGAACAGAAGTATTGGGCCTGATACAAACAATGTTACTTGCTCAGCTCTACTGATTGCATATATTTTCGGGAATTGTTCGCCTAAAGTAATATGAAGCAGTGTAATAATAGAGAATGCAATAATGAAGGAAATCGTATGTACGAATGCATCTGGAATACCTAGCGGTGCCAGAAGCGGAGTAATAAAGCTAGCTATCGCAGGTTCTCCGATGTAACCAAGTCCAAGTGAAGTCAACGTGATCCCGAGTTGACAAGCAGACAAATATGCATTTAAATTGTTCATTACTTTGATTGAAAATTTGGCAGAACGATTGCCTGATTGGGCAAGTGTTTCGAGCCGAGTTGTTTTCACTTTAACCAATGCGAACTCTGCACCAACAAAAAAACCGTTTAATAATACTAAAAAAAAGACTAAGAATATTCCGTATAATAACGGTAACGGATCACTGTCCAATACCCTTCCCAACTCCTTCAAGCTACATGGTGAATCAATTCATCGCCGATGAGCATATTTATACAACTATATCTATTATATATGATAACTACCTGTATCAGTCAATAGCCAGCAGATAAGATATTCGAAGCTATGCTTTCACGAGTTATTTCTCTATGACTTTAGCATCCAAGGTAATCCCAAGTCCAAATACTTGTTCGTTCAAGCTAACATATCCTTGTTGGAATTCTAATGAATGATGAACGAATAGCTTGAATAAGTTCGATATCTAAGCACTCATCGCATGAAGTGCTGGACCCGACACACCAAATTATATCGCACCTTGGTAAATCTTCTCCCATAATCTCTCGATTTCTAGGGATTTTCACCAATCAGCAATGATCGTATCCCTGTAGCAATCGCATGTGAAGCAATCAGATGCCCAAGTGATTCACTCCTTATCGACTTAACTATCAAGCTAATGTTTATGTGCTTGATATTTTTTTGTCAAAAACAGACTACTCCATCCTCTCCAATATGATAAAATATTATACACATAGATATACTTAGGTACACATAGGTTTGGAGGGAAACGGGATGATTGATATCCATCACCACATTTTACCGGGAGTAGATGATGGTGCAGTTGACATGGAGATGGCTGTTGCGATGGCGCGACTTGCTTATGATGATGGGATTCGTACGATTATCGCGACACCTCACTACAATTCTAACTGGGATGTACATCGAGATCGAGTAATCGAACAAACAGAGATCTTGCAAAAAGAACTGAATCGGCGTGGAATCGCACTGCGGTTGCGTGCAGGAAATGAAGTGAGATTAGAAAACAGAGCTTTTATCGAACATGCACTTCATGAGGATCGCATATGTTATTTAGATGACCATAAACGCTATGTATTGCTTGAGCAAGCGTGGGAGAACTTCTATCCTGAAACCGCTTCGATCATTGAACGATTTCGTCAACAAGGCACTACGGTCATTATCCCTCATCCGGAAAGACATTATTTTTTCCGCGAACAACCTTCACTGTTAGATGATTTGCTCGCATTAGGAGCGTGGACTCAAGTTTCAGTAGATAGCCTCATAGGCCAGAATGGAATGGATGCACAATTGTATGCGTATTCCCTGATAGACCGTGGATTCGCTCACACCTTGGCTACGGATGCTCACAATTTGATACGGAAACCGAATTTATCTACAGGATGCGATATCATCGAAAAACGAGCAGGTAAAGAAGCTCTCCGTGTGCTGCATGATCGGTTAGCCGGCATTGCCGGAATCTGATGCATGAATGTAATATGTTCGCTAGCTTCTTCATTCGTATGATCACACGGTGATGATTAGGCGTTATTTGCACATAACACGAAAACACTCGCCAACCTATAGCGAGTGTTTTCGTGTTGTCCTTATACCTGTGTTTGGCCGTGCATTTATATTTTCTCGCCTTGCATGCGTTTTTGAGTGACATAATCTGTTTCGTAGTAAGCCAGATCTTCTCGTAATTGTTCGAAGATTTCGGAAAGAGCAATCGTCAAATCACGAACTACACGTAAAGGTTTCTTTCGAAATCGAATCGCATCTTCACCTGTGTAGGCGTAACGACCATCTTCAGAATAACATTCATTTTTGGGATAAAAAAACGCATTGATGCAAGAATGATACGTTTCATAAAGTACTTTTTCTGAAAAATCTACATGGAAAGCAGGACGTCGTAGACAGATTCCTAATTTCTCATAACTCACTTCCGAGAAAACCAATAGATGTCGAATATCATGCAAATACCCTCGATAAAACTCTTCCATATCGAGGTCTTCCTCATGTAAGAGCTGAGGAAGTGAATGCTGATTCAAAAACAACTCCATATATTCGAAGGATTCTTTTAATTTTTCTTGCGTACTTTCACAAATTTGTTGAACATTAAAGACAGCCATTCAGTACAATCCTCCTCGATTTTTCTTAACCTATTTTATCATATTTTACAAGTAATTTATACACCGCATCTTTATTAAACATGAATATTCAATCCTTTTCAACACAAAATACGTGTATAACCAAAAGGAGGGTTTGCTTCTATGCGTCGAACTTATATCGTTATGGCATGTTGTTGTGGAGTGATTCTTCTGGTCTTTCTCGGTTTCCGTATTTCCGATAATGCCGGATGGTTCAACTCCCGGGGAATCGAGGAAACCGCTAGAATACATGAGCAATTGATTGACCAAGATGTGTTCTTGACTCACGCACTCAATCTGCAGCATGCTTCACAAAGCTTACTACGGATCACCACACAAATGACGAATGTCATCAATGTGAAACAAGCACTATCCGTTCAGTTGCAGCAATCTCCACATACAGATATGTTCATTTGGTCTCCACATCTGCAAGATGGTCAAGGAGAAATTCGCGTAGGGCAACTTCCTACATCGATCATACAGCAACTCGAACCACTGATTCAATATGGGAAACAGGTGACTTTACGAGGCGAAACGTATGTATCACCCAAAATCAATGATGAACGGGCGTCCTATGTCATCGTCGGTATGCCTTCCAAGTCAGAACCCAGTACTTTGTTCGCTGTTTTTCACCAAAACATGTTACATCATGTGAAAGATCAGCAACGCAAGAGCTTACGATTAGAAGCTTATCCCCATGAACATCAATCCGGTATTCAAACCTATGATGCCCAAAATATTCAACCTAAGTCTTCAGCGCAACAAGGGACACAGCGCGAAAAAAGCCACTATAGAGAAAATGAAATCGTTGTTCGTTTTCAAAAAGAACCTACGTTGTCCGAATTAACGAGAATCAAATCAGATATTCAAGCAAGCCATATCAAAAAACTAGGTTACACGTATGTATTTATCACAAAAAAAATGAATGCTTTTGAGTTAAAGGCGTATTTCCAAAAATGGCCAATTATTTATGCAGAACCGCATTTTTTGTATATGACGAATGAACGTGATTCGTTGGATACAGCGTTTGTCCCCAATGATCAATTTTATGCGAAATACCAATGGAATTTGCCGCTTATTGAGACGCCAAAAGGTTGGCAATTTACACGGGGAACCGAGGACATCATTGTCGCTGTCATCGATACAGGTGTTGACTTAACCCATCCAGATTTAACTGAACATCTGCTGCCCGGGAAAAATATCATCGATCCCAAACTGCAACCAGTGGATGAACTTGGTCATGGCACGCATGTCGCTGGCATAATATCCGCGATGACCAATAATGATCTCGGCATCGCTGGCATGACATGGTTCAATAAGGTAATGCCGATTAAAGTCTTGGATGATCAAGGTGCCGGAAGCACCTACGCGGTAGCGATGGGTATCATTTGGGCTACAGATCATGGTGCCAAAGTGATTAACTTGTCACTCGGCAATTACGCTGACTCTGCTTTCTTACATGATGCCATTCAATATGCGTATGACCACGACGTTGCTCTTATTGCTGCAAGTGGGAACGATCATTCCGATCGTTTGAGCTATCCCGCTGCATATCCAGAAGTCTTTGCTGTCGGAGCGTCAGACGCCAAAAAAAAGAACGCTTCTTTCTCTAACTACGGAAATTACATCGATGTCACTGCTCCAGGTGTCAGCATAGCCAGCACATATCCCAAACATCAATACGCAGCTTTATCTGGAACTTCGATGGCGAGTCCGCATGTTGCTGCACTGGCTGCATTGATTCGATCCACCAATCCACGTTTAACGAATGTTCAGGTGTATGATATTATACGTCAAACCTCTGAAGATCTTGGGGCTCCAGGCAAAGACCCGTATTTCGGATATGGATTGATTCATGTCGAACGTGCACTTCAAGCTGCTTCAGGGGGAGTTTCGACAAAGAAAAACTCGCAAAGCAATATGCTTTGCGAGTAAGATGATGAGAAAGTTTGCCGTAAGCCGGGTTCTGTGCTTCGAGTGGTGCGACGGGAATCACCCTCCCACTATAAAAGCGACAATCATCTGTCTAGGCGATACATTACTGTATCGCTCAAGCGACCAACCTGAATGCGCCTCGGGCTAAGGTTGCTACTGAACACAGTAACGTGCATTCTCACTAGGTCTTGCTCCAAATGGGGTTTACCAGGACCTAAGTCACCTGAGGTCCTCGTGGTCTCTTACACCACGGTTCCATCCTTACCTGTTCACCACACGAATGCGATGTCATCGGCGGTCCATTTCTGTGGCACTATCCTTCAACTCGCGTCGACTGGGTATTATCCAGCACCCTGCCCTGTGGAGCCCGGACTTTCCTCTCGTGAAGCATAGCTATCACCAGCGATTGTCTGTCAAACTTTTCAATGTAATAGAAAGTATACAAGGATTTACGTCAGATATCAACACATACTTCATTCCATGCTTGCCAAGAGCTGTTAGTTTAACACATCTATATGAATTGGAATGGTTCGGTATGCACTTGCGAAGCGATGACTACAGTGTTCAGCTTACGCCGCGAAATCTCTGCGGATAGGTAAGTAGCAACGCCTGCTTTCATGATTTTCTCCACGTGATGTCCTACATCGATAATAGCAAAACCTGTAGCGAGCGCGTCTTGTGCAACATGGTAATCAATATCACCGGTGATATACGCATCTGCACCAAGCAACTCAGCACGACGTGCATACCGCCCTCCTGATCCACCTAGAACAGCTACTTGGCGAATAGGCTTATGTGGATTACCAACTACACGCACCATCGGCACATCATACGCTTGCTTGGTACTTAGCGCGAGTTCCTCTAAACTCATCACTTGTGGTAACTTGCCGATTCGCCCAAGACCGTACACGTGTCCTGCACGTTCGATGGGATATAGATCATACGCAACTACTTCGTAAGGGTGAGCTTTCTCCATCGCTCGAAGCACTTTCTTCTGAAGGTGTAACGCAACGATGACTTCGATGCGTTGCTCATCGACTGTCACACGCTGACCTATTTCCCCTATGTAAGGCGTTGCTCCTTCTATAGGACGAAATGTCCCGACTCCTGTGTGACTAAAGCTACAGTGGCTGTATGAACCCATCTCACCTGCCCCAGCTTCAAATAAAGCCTCTAACACCGCAGCATGATGCGTCTGAGGCACATACACCATTAACTTATACAGTTTCTCTATATATACCTCTTCGATCGGAATAGTATCTGTGAGGCCGATTGCATCTGCTAGCCAATCATTGATCCCACCTACAGCTACATCCAGATTCGTGTGCGTTACATATACAGCAATATCATGCTTGATTAACTTCTCAACGTATCGTCCATGAACCGTGTCGGTTCGAAGGTGCGTGAGTGGACGGAAGATCAATGCATGATGAGCGATAATTAAATCGACACCTGCACTTATCGCTTCCTCAATCACCGCATCTGTGATATCAAGCGTAATCAGTAGCTTCTTCACTTCTTTGGAGAGTGTACCCAGCTGTAGTCCTATCTTATCTTCAGGAACAGCATACTCCTTCGGTGCTAAGCGTTCGATCCATTGGATAATGGTATGTCCATTTGCGTACACGTTAATACCTCCTGAATCATAGTGATTTGTTGTTGAATTCCAACAGATCTTTGGATTGAATCCTCTGTCTGAGAATAACTCAATTGGTGTAGAATGTTTCGTAACCCGATGAGTTCAAAGTGCCATTTACGAGCCCAGATGTCCGCAGCTTCATTCATTAAATAAGGTCCAAGTAAATACATCCCTTTGGAGGAACATACGCGTCCATTCGAAAGCATTCGTTCTTGGTACAGTTGCTCATTCCTCATACCGGCATCTTCACATGCAATGGCAACGAGAATCTCGTAAATGTGGTTATCTTCTTCAAGAATAATCTCATGGGTTAGAAACCATCCTTCTTGGACTAACCATCTTCTGACGTGTTCTTCTCCAACATTTGGTTGTAAAATCAGTTTGTGTACACCGCGTAACTTGTCCTTTCCTTGTTCGAGAATCGTTGAAATCAAACTGCCACCCATACCTGCAATACTGATCACATCGACTTCATTCACCTGTAACACTTCAAGACCATTTCCACCTCGCACATCAATCATATGTGTTAACCCTGAAGCGCGAACTTGTCGCTGGGCTTGTTCAAGGGGTCCCGCATTTAATTCCGTTGCAATTGCGCGTTGAACTAACTTATGTTGTGCAACATATACAGGCAATAGCGCATGATCTGAACCAATATCAGCGAAAGAACAACCGGGTGTGATTTCGTCAGCAATTCGTTGCAAACGTAGCGAAAGTTTTTTGAACATATCAGGCAACCTACTTTATCATTAAAGAATCACTTACACCTTATGGATTATGCAACCTATCTGAAGGCTATAACTTATCTCAAAAAACCCTACGTAACCGTAGGGCCTCATGATGTACTCGAGTAACTACTCCAGAAAGTCTTTCAATCGTTTACTTCTACTCGGATGTCGTAATTTACGTAAAGCTTTCGCTTCGATCTGACGAATACGTTCCCTTGTCACACCGAATACTTTTCCTACTTCTTCTAAAGTACGTGTGCGCCCATCATCAAGCCCGAATCTTAATCGCAATACATTTTCTTCACGTTCAGTCAATGTATCGAGCACATCTTCCAATTGTTCTTTCAACAATTCATAAGCTGCAGCATCAGCAGGAGCCAATGCTTCATGGTCTTCAATGAAGTCTCCTAAATGCGAATCATCTTCTTCACCAATCGGTGTTTCTAATGAAACGGGTTCTTGTGCGATTTTCATAATTTCTCTAACTTTTTCTGTACTTAAGTCCATTTCTTTAGCGATCTCTTCAGGACTAGGTTCACGGCCGAGTTCTTGTAATAATTGACGAGACACTCGGATCAATTTATTAATCGTTTCAACCATATGAACCGGAATCCGTATCGTTCTCGCTTGATCAGCAATGGCTCGCGTAATGGCTTGTCGAATCCACCAAGTAGCATACGTACTGAACTTGTACCCTTTGCGATGGTCGAATTTCTCAACTGCTTTGATTAACCCCATATTTCCTTCTTGAATGAGGTCCAAAAACAACATACCTCTACCGACATAGCGCTTAGCTATGCTGACCACTAATCTCAGATTCGCTTCTGCTAATCTTCGCTTCGCTTCTTCATCACCATCTTCGATTCTCTTAGCTAAACCGACTTCGTCTACAGCAGAAAGCAATGGTACTCTACCAATTTCTTTCAAGTACATACGAACGGGATCATTGATTTTAATACCAGGCGGTAACGAAATATCGTTTTCGAATGTAAAATCATCACTTTCGTGTTCTTCGCTTGGTGCCATCGGCAATTCATCATCCGATTCGTTATTCACATCAATTCCCATATCGGATAGTTGCTCAAAAAACTCATCCATTTGTTCTGAGTCCTGCTCAAAAGGAGCCAATTTTTCCAAAATATCTTTATACGTCAGTGCAGAACGTTTTTTTCCAGCTTCAATGAGTTGATCTTTGACTTGCTCTAATGTTAATTCAGTTTCTAGTTCTGTGTGCTGATCATTTGCCATCGATACGGACTCCCTCCCCCCTAGAGTAATGATTTTACATAGATGACTTCAACTTCTTCTCTAGGAATACAATCTCGCTCGCTATTCTTGCTG
>CAMCVV010000035.1 GCA_945881905.1 Paenibacillus alvei | reverse complement strand
GCTCGATAGAAAGTTGTTAAAGCGAAATACTCCTAGATCGAGAACAGCAACCCCATCATCACCTGTGAATTGAATACGCCGACCTGTTAGATTACTACCTGACCATATATCGAGTCTTGGCATTGTCTCACTCCTTTTCTCTGACTTGATAACAGAGTATGCATGAGTGGGAATATGGATTGGGCACCTCTACGGTATTGTGTTATTCACACAAGAGATCTCCAAGAAGCGTTCAACGGTACGCTTGTATCCGTTGCAACAGATTACACGAATCCTCAACGCAAGTCGAAGTCTAGTTCAGGAGGTCTATAGAATCTTCAGTCATCGAATCAACATAATCTCCTGGACAATCCAGGAAAACATACTCCTCGTTTTGAGAATACTGAATTATGAATGAAGTGCCATTTCGGATTGCACAACCATGATCTGCCGAACGAACACCCCTTTCTGGGCTATACAGCGATCCACAATGACTAACCCCGCAGACTCTATCAATGAATCGATGGATTCAATTGTAATAACAACAACTCGATTAGCCATTCTTGCTGCACTTTGTAGCATCGTTAGTTGATCTTCAGTAGAAATAACGGAACACAAATTATAGGGCATGTCGATAATGGCTACGTCGTACGTATCGGTCACCTGCTGAATGGCACCCGAGATGACTTCCCCCACCAAGCCGAAGTGAGCAATATTCTCACGCGCTCCTTGAGTGACCAACGGATTAATATCCCTGCCTGTGATATCGATGCCCATAGACAATGCCTCTACCAGCACAGTTCCCATCCCGCAACACGGATCAATCGCTCTAATCCCTGCTGGATGCGGAATTGCAATATTTACAACAGCTCTTGCTAACCGCGTACTGAGCGCAGTGGAGTAAGCCTGTGGCTTGTTCATATGCTTCAGCCATATGGCTTCATTCTTATGGTGTACACCGAACAACCATCGTTCACCGATAATCATCACACCATAAACCCGCTCCGGGGCGATCAGATCAGCCTCCCCCTTCAGATTAAGCCCGATTTCCCTCTCGATGGTACGCCGCTGTTCATACCTGAATTTCATTGCTTCAGAGTCTTGACTATGCTGATTAAAGACAACTTTAAACGATTCCTGTGACGGAGACATGTCTGCCACTTGTGTCACGATATCCTGCAGACTATGGCCTTCATACAACATGTCTAATCGTGAAGAAATAAAGGGACTTCGACTAGGATCCATTCGCAGTTCGCTTTCTAAGATATTCGATTGGGCTTGCTTGCCGAACATGGATCGTTGCTCTAACTCACACAAGGACACTTCATCATTCGTGCATGTATAGGTGTATATGAAAGTGATAGACATTCGTGATCTTCTCTCTGCTTAAGACATACTATTCGTGTTGACGCACTTGATCTTGCACACATGGATAGAAGTGGATACCGGCTCATCTATACCCTATCAGACTTCGCCACGCATGCAGCTCCGTGAAGAGAAACAGCTTCCTTCCAAGAATACCACTTCTAACGCACCGTGTGTATTGAAATCAATACGATTCCCTCTATTCACAGCATGCATAAACCTGCCCGATCATTTAGTGGTCTTCTATGCTCCACAATTCGTATTTCCTATCCAATGGACGGGTCGGCCTCAGGATTAACTCTACACTCATTTATTATATGTTTCGTCAACAGAAGCTTTGTAAATGAATTATTTCCTATACTACCCATCTCTTCTTCGAATGAAAAAAAGCCCCGCACAGCAAGGCTTCCGAGGTTCTACAACAATAATGCGGTCAGAGGGATTTGAAGCCTCACACCCAAAGGCATGACCCCCTCAAGGAAGGAAAATGCATTCAGATTAAGTCTGATCCTCATACCCTTTATCAGTGATCACGATCAGAATTATGCGTTCATAGTGATTGTTACGTCCAATACCATAGTATCCCTTCAAATGCATCGAGTCGACAAGCTGACATATACAAATGCCAAGAAGAGTACTATCAATTCAATCTTGGTCTCAACCACCCATCCGTTCATTAAATTCTCCGCTTGTTTCCATACTTTCAGTCCACACATTGTAGTTACGATTATACCCCGATTCGCAAACTTCAACTTCCATTCCATACTCAAGTAATACTTGCAATTGTTGGGAAATTCCCGATCCTTTAAAGACACTCAGTATAACTTTGAACCGATATTCCAGGTTTTTGCACAATGTATATAAATGTTGACGATCCATATCCTTGATGTTATATGCCTCAATATATGTATCATTGCTCCAATTGAACATCCTTTTCGCTTCAGCGCATACGTTTTTGTCCTGTAGTACATACAATGCCACCATTAAGAGTCCGTCTTCTAGCATGTTCTCTAAGGTAGGAATCCACACCACTTTTTCGTTCGATACCGGATCGGATACGTTTTGAGTTATCAAAATCCAAGCTGGCCTGCTGTTCTCTGACAAGTACATTGCATGTGTTGGGTTGATTCCCCCATTATACATGTGACTGAAACCAATTAGTATTTGTGCGGTCAGCGTTGCCATTATTCATCTCGCTCCTTTAATAGTAGATTACTTACATTCCTGCTTCATTACAATGATGCTGTACATCCATGCATTTAGCTCTTTGTAATCGTCTACTCTACTCTCCGCTTCCTTCTTCATACTCCGGAATTTGAAGTATGTTCGCTTTAGTTCACGGATTTGTCGAGCATTTTTGTTGACTCTCTTCTAATAGAGGGGTCTTCAACCTATCAGCATATTCTTTTACTAATTTACCTGAAGTATCTTTTTAGACGACATAAGTGTCATTCGCTTTGGCTTCAAGTTTCGCCCCTTTCACCTGTAAGTTTAATCAACTTCTTCAAATTATCGTCTATTTCCATGCCTAACACATCCACAGCTTATAGTTAAGAATAAAATGAATCTTTATTATTTGCATGGATGTATGAATCGGAATGATTATTCCAGACCTCATCATCAACCGAGTTATCCCAAAAATCCATACTCGTGATGCTTGCATGTTCAAGGTTATTCAGAGCTTCTCGTTCGCGTTTCATAGTTAAAAATCCAACAAAATCGAGCACTTCTTCAAAATCTTTGTCAGGTATATTATCAATCATTCGTTTCAAATCTTCACGGTTCGCACTCATTGAAAACACCGCCTTTCCATATCTGTTTTCATTATACCACATGTAAAAAGAATCAAACCATTCGGTTCCTGACGAAACAACCTAGCCCCAATTAATCAGATAGACTCCATTCTAAACCCAATCAAAATCTTGTGGATAACTGATTTCCGTTAGCAAATCCTTTAGCAAATGAAAACACGCCACTTTTCCGCTGATACCCTCTGATTTCCTAGTGTATTTTCGGGTTTACTCACTTTTTACTCACTAATTACACTATTCGAAAAAAGATTATTTCTTAATTGCATGTTTAACAAACATCTGAATTTTTTCCGCACTTTTAATTGCTAAAACCATATCATTCTCATGGATTTCTAATTCAAAGGGATACCTTGTTTGAACTCCATAATCCGTAAGGTTTAAACAGTCATCCGTAATTTCCGAAAACATGGGATTATATCGAGCACATATCTTATTTAACGCTATAAGATCATGTAAAACCTTTTAAATATCTTTCGCTACTTTGTTGACAATGATAACAAATAATTTCCAAAGGTGTAGGAATTATAGCTTGCAAAAACTTAGCTGCTTCAAAATCTGAATTAGCATACTGAAACCACTCTTCTGCTACCGAATTATGAACCATGAATCAAAACCCCTTCTTTAGCAATATGATATTCTAAGGTTAATGATAGCTTGGCTCTTTCTCCAAATTCATCAGTTAATTTGTTAGTTATTATACATAGAACTTAATCACTTTGTTCGTCTGGTTTACCCGTAGCAAACGAACCAAACAAATAAATATTGTCTGGGCTAATTCATTCATTATACCTCATCAGAATTTCTCCATAATCCATATATACGAAAAATTCTTCTTTACTTATGAAAAATCCCTTCTCTAGTGTAATAGCGAATCTTATCAACAAAAAACTTGATCGGCTACACTTAACTAAACAGACAAATTAAGGTCAAGTAGACTACAAATAACACATTTGAGGAGAATCTACCTTGACCAAAAAGCCACGCGAGGATATTATTTCTCAACATGATCTTACACCTTCTTCATTAGACAAATGGATTAACCAGGAACAATCTTCTGGATCTCAGATCAATAATTCAAGCTTAACAGCAACATTGCCGTTGCGAACCAAACAAATCGACGTGGGTGGTATATCTGGAACAACCGCAGCGCGTCCGACAAGAATAAAGTCAGATCAATTATATTTAGATGCGACTTTAGTAGCCACTCGTGGGAAACCAGTTTTTGTTGATGCCTCAGGGACGGGTTGGGTTGATGCTAATAGTACTGTAGTTTAAGCTTTCACAAAGTTTAAACTTTGTGTAATAATATGAAATAATATTATATAAATGGGGTTGTACTATGATAAGGAAAGTCACGAAAAAAGTATTCTCAATGATGTTTAGGATAATGCCTTTTCCAGTAGTTAAATACACTGTAACAAAAATTCCAATTCTTGCTTCCTGTCTTCCTTTGAACAAAGATATCGTTTTTTACCAGTATCTAGGCAATTTAAAGGTTGATATAAATACGTTATATCCAATCGAACAAAAAATGCTAACCGGCTTGTATGATCCTGATACGGTATCAATTGTGCGCAAATTTGTTAGAGAATCAGACATTTGTCTGGATATCGGTGCGAATGTTGGAGCGATTACTTTGGCGTTGGCGCAAAAAACGGGAGTGAGTGGTAAAGTGTATTCTTTCGAGCCTGGAGGTATGACGTACGGAAGGTTATCCCGTAATCTAGAGTTGAATCCGAATTATCTCAGCGTCGTACAACCCATTAAAAAGGGGTTATCCGATCAAGAAGATACATTGTATTGGGTAGAAGATCAGAATAACCGTGGAAATGCCGGGTTTATTAATAAAAACACAATAAACAAAAATGGTGAACCGGTCGAATTTACTACAATTGATAACTTTGTGAAAAATAACGCAGTAGATCGTATTGATTTTGTGAAAATTGACGTGGAAGGAATGGAGTTGGAGGTTTTGTTAGGGGGTAAAGAAACTTGGGCGAAAATACAACCTATCTTCTATTATGAAACAATCAAGAGATTTGAAAATATGCGAAAACGGAAATTGTTCTTAGAAATCGAAGAATTTTTGAAGGGATACGGATATGAATTTTATAAGGTCCTTCCCGGTGGGGAGATAGAAGAGACGAGTTATCCCGACCTTACAGAAAATACTTTGGCTATCCCATTAAGTCGTCAATAATCACTACAGAGTAGGATTAACTACTTCAATAGATTATGACTTAACCTTAGAAAGAATAGGGGACATGTTATTGTATGACGCATTTCTATCTATTCAGCAAACACCAGATGGAGTTGCAGTCCTATTTATTTTCTTTCCTAGGTTTCCATTTTGCCTTTGTCGATATAAATTCATTTAATTGATCCTTCGAAAGTTTCTTCGAAATCTTCAGCCTTTGATCGGCAATCTTAAAAGCAAAGTCCTGACTTCGACGCTCAACGGCTAATATCATAGCCATACGTAAAACTTCTATTGTCATATGTGTAATACGGAAAACAATTCGAATTCCAGCAACTCTTAGCTTAATCTCTTTATAGCCTGCCAATTTAGTATTTGAATAATTACTCAGGTTTTTTCCAACCTCATCTGCACGATATACCCATTCATCAGTCGCCTTATTTACGATGCTGAGCACAGAGTTGTCCAGCTTATTATATTCCTTCTCTGCATCTCTATCAGAACGGACTTCGAAACGCTCATTCATGTGTTTCGCGGCGGATCTCATTCCAAGATTTTGTTAAAGCAGGATTTGTATCCAAACGATCAATACGTTCACTTAATATGCGCATATCTTCTTGTTCTTCTAGTTGGGATAGCCGCTCAAATAGCTTTTCATAATAATCATATCCCACTAATACCGTATCTACTGTGCCGTTTTCGGTTATAAACTGGGGTAGTTGTTTAGCTTTCTTTCGTAATTCACCAAACTTCTTGGAAGCTACCGATGAACTAACGAGCTGATTAGCAGTAAAAGTTGGTTTCATTTCGGTTATCATCCCATTTCTCTCCTATATTACATTATAGTATGAACCTTATAATGATAAGTACACACTATTTTAATCAAAGTCATACGTAATATATTGTGTAACATAAGGTTTTTAATTGAAGGTAGCGGAAGCGATACATATTATTTATTCTCCTATTTACTTGAATAACCCAGTCCAGCATATATATTTCCCTCAAATTCAAGTAAGTCACTCTATTATTAACATAATAGGATCCTGGATGTCTTCAGCCATATCCTCAACCCAACGAACGTGAGTAGGAGTATCTTGATCTATCGAAGGTGAATAACCAAGTTCTTGTTGTGCATCTCGGTGAATTCGTTCAGCTACCCAGGCATTTAAACTTTGCCCTGATTTCTTCGCAGCGATTGAAATTAATCGGTGTTGTTCTGGAGTTACACGAAGCATTGATTCACCTGAGAAGGGTTTATCCGGTTCTTCCTCTCGTTCCTCACAGAACTCCAAATAATCATCAATCTAATCTTGAAAAGCTGTTCGGAGATCAATTACAGACTGTGATTGGAATGTGATGACATCCTTTATATTGAAGACTTCACCATGTAAACCTTCTGCTTCATCGTCATACTCAGCCATACCAATATACCCTTTATGCTCCATCATGGTGTTACACCTGCTTCCATTAAGAATGTTCTCATAGATTTAACTGCACCTTTGTCAGTGTTAGGTATAGGATACGGAAGATGAAATACAGCTCTAACTCCGTTTAAACTAATTCGAACTCGTGAGCCACTTCCCTCACTTATTTGTGCGCCACAAGCTCGCAACAAAGATTCGATATCCTTCCAGACATTATTAGATCGAATAGGATTTTCAAATATGTCCTTCAAAGGCTGGCTTTGCTTATAATCAGAATTATTTGAAATTCTTCCATACAAAAAAAGCCCCAAACAGCAAGGCTTCCAGCTTTCACAAACTATAATGCGGTCAGAGGGATTTGAACCCTCACACCCGAAGGCACCACCCCCTCAAAGTGATGGGATGCTTTTGTTCTTGTCTGTTATAGTGGGCTGAAGGCTTGATTTGTGTGGGTTTTACCAATAGGTATATGGTTCTATTTTGTTGGGGTTTGTTGCTTGTTGGTGGAGTTCGTCAACAGTTCGTCAACAAGAATTAACGAACAGATTTCTCTTCCTCATATACGCGCTCAATTAAGAACTGCTTCATAAGAGTTTGATACCCCATATGTTTATGTGCTGCCACTTCTTGGATGCGTTCGAGCAAATCATGTTCTAAGCGGATGGAAATTGTTTTCGTACGGCCGTTCCTACGCGGCAGATCGTCTTCAGCTATAGAAGCTTCCAACAGATCTTTACTCCTTGAATGGCTAGCCCAAAAGTCAGCAGTTTCCTCATCAGTCATATTTGCTGGAATTTCTTCTTTGGATGTAATTTGTTTCATCGGGATGACCTCCTTTTATTGTAGAGCAGTTTCTCATCAGCCGAAGCATTTCGTGCCGTAAGGACCCTTATACGATTACCTTCTCTTTTCACAAAAATGACAACTAAACGACGACCTTCATCTGTTGATCCTATAAGCCCCCGATGACCACTATGCGCATTAAACGGAAGCCGATCTTCATCCCAAATGAAAATATCCTCTTCGTCATCTAACACCCACGTCTCCCCCGTTCGTATATGCTATAGTATATACATTTTACAATAAAATAATGCTATACTCAATAGACCTTACGCATACAACAGTGAATATAGTTTTTTCAGAATTGGCACCAGTTAAATATTGAATCAACCACTAGTATCGAACAAGATCATACTCGACCCTCTCTCAATTCAATCAAGTTACCTTCCCAACGAATATTGCCTTCAAATCTAAGCAATTCACTGTATGCCTTTTTATTAAGAAGTTGAGAAATAGCAGATTGAACGGCTTCATCATAAGAAGATGCATTGAACCAATTTTTTGATTATAATGTGGTCAAAATGTGGTCAAAATGTGGTCAAGTCAACATAATTAGATGAGTCAAAGTTTTCTGAAAATAAAAAAAGCCTTATGTATCAAGGCTTTAAGGGTTATGCGGTCAGAGGGATTTGAACCCTCACACCCGAAGGCACCACCCCCTCAAGATGGCGTGTCTGCCGTTCCACCATGACCGCGAATGAATCATATTCAGAAATCATAGATCTTCTCAAGTTCAAGATATAAGACTCTGTAATGAGGACAATACACGTAATTATAACGGATTGTCATAGCCTTTACAAGTGGAATTTCGTTCCTACGTTCAAGAACCTGATGGGGTATCCCCTTGTATTTCATGAGAAATCAATTTACCTCCACATACTCCACAAGCGAATTTGCGAATATCTAACTTGCGTTTTCGGAGATATTCCTTTTGGCAGGACTTACATTCTAATCGATAGCGATACGCGTGTGTTCTTCTCTCTGTGTTCGGTAAGGATTGGCAGTACCGACTGCCTCCTACTTTGTGTAACAAAGCCTTGAAGTCCATGTCTCGATGACGATATCCCATTTTCAAAATATGCAAATGGTAGTGGCACAGTTCATGTTTGATGATGCGTTCTACTTCTTCTGTTCCAAAATTCTGTAGTTGACTTGCACTGATTTCAATATCGTGGGATTTCGTGAAGTACCTTCCGCCTGTTGAAGAGAGCCTGTTATTGAATCTCGCTTGATGAACGAAGGGTCGATTGAAGCATGCAAGCGATATGTGCTCTACCCACTGTTGAAGCTGGTGATCATTCATAGCGAGAGGGGCTCCTTCCTTTATACAAAGTTCTTACTTGAATTTGTACTCCATGAACCGATATACTGTCAAGTAGATAGAATCATTTGTTATTCGATTACGAAAGGAATTGAAATTCATGAACGCACGAATGAAAATAGGAGTGTTACAGGGGAGCCAGAGCATCGAATTCGTCGAAATGCCGGCTACGCACATGTATCAGCTTACCGCACTGAACCAAAGGCTACATAAGGAGTTGAAGAAACTCACTGCTTCTCATATTCCTGAGTTGCCGCACATGATTGCTGAATGCCGAGATCTCGAACTCGTCCAACCCCGCTACACCATCACACATGGTCTGGACTATATTAATCGATTGGAGCAAACATTCGCTGCGATCCAAGAGAACGCTTATCCGCTTATTTCACTTCTGACTGAGATTCGTGCACTACAAGCACAACTTGAACAATGGTACGAAGAAGACGCAGAGAACGCATTAGACACGCAATAGACGCACATCAGACTTTAATTAGATTCATTTTCGCTAATATGCATAGACTAGCACTACTTCAAAGGCGTATATAGATGTATAACTTACTGAGTTAGCATGATGTTGATGAATTCACACTTCCTTATACTTCCTTGCACCCTCTCTAACCCCTTTCCATATGCTATGGAAACATGCAGAAAGGGGTGGGCTTATGCCCCAATGGCTCAGTGCTCAGATCATGAGAGCTTTCCTTAACAAAAACCGCAAACAAATTCGACTTTTGAATGATAGCTGGTTTTTTTACCGTAATCGAGGATCGATGAAAGATTAAATCCATATTCAATCAATCCTAGACGGCTTGCCAGCAGCATTCACACCAACAACACTCACACTTATCGCCGTCTTCGCTTCACAGTAGCTTCTTCTTATTTGTTACATTAACATATCGTTCTAGTGAAATCATGAAGGTTGTCTCATGGTTAAGCTTACACGATTTTTCTTCACATCCACTTGAAGTACCCATACTTTGACGATATCTCCCACAGACACGACGCTAGTTGGATGCTTTACAAATGTATGACTTAACTGAGATATATGAACAAGTCCATCGTTCTTCAACCCAATATCGACAAAAGCACCGAAGTCAATGACATTCCTCACAGTACCGGTAAGTTCCATACCTACTACAAGATCTTCAAGCTGGAGAATGTCTGTGCGGAATAATGGAGCCGCAATATGCTCTCGCGGATCACGTCCTGGCCGTTGAAGACTTTCCATAATATCTTGCAATGTTGGTACACCTACTTGTAACCTTGTAGCAAGTTCAGTTGGATTTACTTGTTCTAGCTTAGATGCGAGTTGTTCCGAACCTATTCGCGATAGATCGATATCTAATTCCTTAAATAACTGATACACCACGCCATACGACTCTGGGTGGATAGGTGTAGCATCTAAAGGATTCTCTCCACTCGAAATTCGCATGAAACCTACACACTGCTCATACGACTTTGCACCGAGCCGTGCGACTTTCTGTAATTCACTGCGATTCCTGAATTTGCCATTCTTCTCACGATACTTTACGATATTCTGCGCAATCGTCGCATTGATTCCAGCAACATAAGATAATAACGAAGGTGAAGCTGTATTCAAATCAACGCCAACATGATTCACAGCAGATTCCACAACTACACTTAAATTCTCTTCGAGTCGCTTCTGAGCAACATCATGCTGGTATTGTCCCACTCCGATTGCTTTCGGTTCGATTTTCACAAGCTCAGCAAGCGGATCTTGTAAACGTCTAGCGATCGAGATCGCGCTTCGCTCCGCGACATCAAGGTCTGGAAACTCTGTCTGTGCCAATTTGGAAGCTGAATACACACTTGCACCTGCTTCACTGACAATCACATATGCAAGTTGACGTTCTTTCATCTCGGAGATCACGTCTGCTACGAATTGTTCTGTTTCTCTAGAAGCAGTGCCATTCCCGATAACCAACAAGTTGACGTTATAAGTCTCGATCAGACGCTTGAAGACGATCTTCGCTTCTGCGACTTTGTGATGAGGTGCTGTTGGATAAGTTACAGCAATCTCAAGCATTTTCCCTGTATCATCGACAACCGCTAACTTACAGCCTGTTCGAAAAGCAGGATCAACACCTAAGATGATGCGTCCTTTGACAGGAGATTGTAACAAGAGATGTCGCAGGTTTTCCGCAAACATCTTAATCGCTTGCTCTTCTGCTCGGTCAGTCATCTCGCCACGAATTTCACGTTCGATCGAAGGTGCAATCAATCTCTGGTAGGAGTCCGCAATAACAAGTACCAGTGGATCTCGCACGTCAGATGGTCCTTTGATGATCTTCTTTTCGATATAGGTGTGGATCAAGTCTGACTTGATATCCATATGAACTTTCAACACTTCTTCTCGTTCACCTCGATTGATCGCTAAGATGCGATGAGGCGGCAGCTTGCGAATCGGTTCTTGGTAAGCGTAATACATGTCATATACGGATTCAACTTCTGGATTCTTCGCTTCCGTCATCATGATCCCATTCTCTTTTGAATAGTCACGTACCCATGCTCTAATCTGTGCATCATCCGCGATGATTTCGGCGATAATATCCATAGCTCCTTGTATCGCACTTTCAACAGTCATAACGCCTTTATCTTCATTGAGATACGCCTTTGCTTCTTCAAGCATGATCCCTCGCGGATCTTGCGCAAGTATCCAATGAGCGAAAGGTTCTAAGCCTTTTTCTTTAGCAACACTTGCTCTGGTTTTTCGTTTTTGACGATAAGGTATATAATAATCCTCGACTTCTTGGAGTTTGCTTGCACGTTCAATCGATATCCGTAATTCTTCTGTGAGCTTTCCCTGTTCATCAATCAAGCGAATGACTTCGAGCTTACGCGATTCAAGATTCCGTAAATACGCTAGGCGCTCTTCAATATCTCGAATTTGAGTTTCATCTAGTTCTCCTGTCATTTCTTTACGATATCGCGAGATAAATGGAACCGTATTCCCTTCATCCAAGAGATCTATAGTCATCTTTACTTTATTGAGCGGAATCTGTAACTCTTTCGCCATTTGATGCGTGATGCGTTGTTGAATCTCTCGTTTGACCTCTTCGTTCAGTCCTTGCTTCTGCTCATCCATGAGATCCTGAATTTTTTCTGACATATTAGAATTCTCCCATCTACATTTATCCTCGTAATGACTATCTCACATTTCACAAAACAACACAAAAAAAACGAGAGTATTCCTCCCGAATTCACTTTGTTTGTTTAGAATTCGACTAAGCCTACACTAATCTGTAGCGCTTCATCAACTTTCCTCATGGTTTCCTCATCTAAATGAGTAATCTTATCGGTAAGTCGTTGTTTATCAATCGTGCGTATTTGTTCAAGTAGTATGACCGAATCTCGATCAAAGCCATGAGTCTGTGCATCGATTTCTACATGTGTGGGAAGTTTGGCTTTTTGTATTTGTGCAGTGATCGCAGCGACGATAACGGTTGGACTGAATCGATTTCCAATATCATTTTGAATAATGAGAACTGGACGAACACCACCTTGTTCAGATCCTACGACAGGCGAAAGATCTGCGAAGAATACGTCGCCACGTTTTACAATCATCTTTACACCCCACTTACTAAACGTTCAAGCGTAGTATCCGCCTCTTCCTCCATATGAAAAGCTTCTGAAGCCATACTGAGATTGATTTTGGCCATCTCCATATAACCTCGTTGTAATGAATCCCGCAATCCGCGCTTCTTGCGTTCGATCAAATAAAGTTTCATAGCTTGTCGAATAAATTCGCTTCTGTTAGAATTTTCGCGCTGAACAATTCCATCTACTTCTTGTAATAAATGATCCGGTAAACTTATCATGATTCGCTTCGTAATGTGCACATTGCTCACCTTCATCGCTCCCTTAGAAACAATACCATTTTCTCAGTAAAAGTATGGCAAAGTATAAAGAATAATATACAATTAGTAAATGCAATACATCTATCAAATATGCAATATGAATGATTAACGATTGCTTTAAAATAATTCGATATGTTTCGCTTAAATCCTCTACATTTTCCGACAAAAATAACTTTTTTTTCAAAGCTCCTGTATACCTTGATTCAATAAGGCATTTACAACTTGTATACGTTTGTTTTGGGACATATATACGCGCGGCACGCGATGTGAAAGCATGCATGTAATCTCATAATGGATTGTACCTAATGATTCGGCTAATGACTCTGCTGTGATACATGCATCCCCTTGTTGACCTATGAGCACGACTTCATCACCGGGTTGAACGTTCATTGTCGATTCCAGACGAATCATACATTGGTCCATACATATGGTACCTACGACCGGAACTTTCTTACCATGGATCAACGCTTGCGCTTTCCCCGAAAGCATGCGGGAATAACCATCTGCGTAACCTATAGGTAACGTAGCAATCATCTCATCTCCTTGAGTGATGTATCTCGTGCCATAACTGATCCCAGAACCACTGGGTAATGTCTTTACTTGAACGACCGCGGTCTTCAAACTCAATACCGGTTCGAGTTCAACTTTCGCTCGATTCACATACAATGATGGATAGAATCCATACATACTGATCCCTATTCGCACCATATTGTATGTGAGCTGTGGCATATCTATAGCTGTTGCGCTGTTGCCTGCATGAAGAAGCGGAAATCGAATCCCTCTCTCAGCAAAATGACGGACGACAGCATCAAAACGATGAAATTGTTCATAGGTGTACGACTTATCCTCTTCATCTGCATTCGCATAATGCGTGAATAATCCTTCTACATCGACGCCATCATTAAGCAACATCTCGTCAATAAAAGCAATTGCTTCTTCCTGCGTATGCAGTCCAATCCTTCCCATACCCGTATCCACTTTAATGTGAACGCGGAGTTTGCGATTGGATCCCTGTGCACTTCGATAGCTCAAGAATGATGCCGAACGCGTGAGGCTGAGAATTTCTTCCCCTACTTCTTTAGAATAAGCTGTCACAGTGATGTCATATTGCCAAGCTAACTGTAACGCTGAAGGAGGTGTATACCCCAACACGAGAATAGGTGCCTCAATACCTGCATGTCTTAACTCAAGTGCTTCATCTAAGAAGGCAACACTGAGATAGTCAACACCAGCTGCAATCGCATGTTTGGAAATTTCCACTGCACCGTGTCCATACGCATCTGCTTTGACCACAGCCATTATTTTCATTGATGGAAGCAGCATTTGTTGTAGACAAGCGATATTCGAAAGCAGCGCATCCACTGATATTTCTACCCATGTCGTCCTATAGAAACTTTCCAACCTGAATCACCTTTCTTATTCGAGCCCATATACGTATGTTAATCCGAATGTGAAAAGGCTGTCAATCAATTTATAGAAGCATCTATCATTTACCACTTTGCCCGCGCATCGCATGAGCAATCTTGATCATTTCTGCTACAGGAAGATCTGTTGAAGTTAAGCGAAATTCTACACCTTCTGACATCCATGTGAATGTTTTATGTGTGTGCCCGCTTAAAACAGCATGCGTGTATCCTAAATCCACTATTTCAGCAGATTGCAATAAGACCATTTTCGCTTGCGGTCTATGTTCTAGCAAGTTGAAATGAAATGTCCCTTGATAACGCAACAAAATCGCTTGTTGTTCTCCGAGCTTCACTTGTGTCATATCTTGTTTCTCAACCCCACTAGGTAAATACGCAGGCTCAATGATCCCGAAGGATTGCTGCAGACTGTCTTGGGTTTGCAAGGCGCTCTCTTGCGTTTGCAAGGCGCTGTCTTGTGTTTGCAAAGCACTCTCTTGGCTTCTTAAGTCTGTTGTTGTCGATAGTTCTGTAAAAGTTGCGCTAAGCAAATTATGTTCTTTGTCAAAAGCATGATCATCAAACTTTGCTTCAAAATCAAATGACGTATAGTCAAATTCGATCACAACCTTCTGCTGCTGGTCGATGACTTCAACTCGCTTAGGAGCCATACTTTTTTTATGTAACCATACCCTTTGCTGCATCAGGAGCTCATTATGATAATCTGCTTTCACTTGAAATACGAGATGATCACCTTCAGTTGTGAACGTTCGTTTGTCGTCTTGCAACACACTTTTGACTAATGATTGATACATATACACCTGTCCTTGATTCTCAGGCCAATTGCTTTGAAAACGAAAGCTCTTCTTAAGCTCAGGAGTTAACACAAATACACCTTCATTGTTTTTAAGGACAATCTGAGTGACATCCTTCCCTTCACTAGATAAGTGAATGCGATAGAAATGAGGTTCTTTATACCACACCTCTACATCATATTTTTGGGGGTTTTTTCCTGTGTGAAGAACCATCGTTCCTTGCGCTTGATACCCTTGTAGACGATCCATAGATTTCTCTAAATCTTGGATAACTGTGTTCGCGTCTTGCCTTGTACAACCGATCGAGATCAATATCAACGAACACATAAGTAGAATCCTCAGAATGCGATGCATGATTGTTCAATCCTTCCTGTTCTATACTCCCAAGCTAGTACCAAGATATGAACGGAGCGATCGGATTATGCACAATAACGACTGCTACACATGTATATTCGCACATCAGCATATAACGTATCAGATGCTTCAATTTCAGCAGACACCACCTGCGGCACATATAGGCTAGAAGGAACATAATAACCATCGACAGTTTTGGATTTTTCAACCATTATGTTATGATGTGTTCAAAGTGCTTTGTTAGGAATAGATCTCGATGTAGCCATAATAACCAATTCATCCTTTTGTGAAGTGCCTTTGAGTTTCCTTGCGTAACCAACATCCTACATATACTGATTTACATCGACTTTTATTTGTTACCCTTCCTGTGGAAAAAGCACGACTCCATTGGCTTATTCGCTGTATTCCTCTTCAACATAAGGAGAAGATAAGGTTCTGTGAACACAAATATCTAAATGAAAAGGATCTCTACATGCGAAAATTATTTATGCTTTATTTTCCTATTTCGATCATCGCGCTCTACCTTATGTTGTTCGTGCCCATGGATCTCTTACGGCAGTCGGCTACGCCTCCACTTCCTAGCACATCCGAACCAATCAACTCAGCTATGCCAGATGATGATATGAATCTAGATTCGGTCAATCCAATTGATATTCAAGTAGACTTCATAGAGCCAGTTGATGACGTAGAAACACCTCCACCGCCAAAAGATTCGATCAGCTTAAGTGTTGTAGGAGACGTCATGATGGATAGCGTAATTGGCGATTACATACGCAAATATGGTGTGGATTACTCATGGGCTGATGTTTCTTCGGAACTTTCGCGAAGCGACCTAGCTATTGCAAATTTAGAAACGAGTGTAAGTACACGGGGGTCCACACTGAAACCACAAGGATACGGTTTCCGTTCACAACCCCTTACATTGAAGGGGTTGTCCAACAGCGGAATTGATCTCGTATCCTTGGCGAACAATCATTCGTTAGACTTCGGAACAGACGCTTTATTCGATACGTTAGATGCCTTGGATGAGAACGGAATTGCTTATACTGGTGCAGGTAGGAATCGACAAGTTGCTGAGAAACTAGTTATTTTACAGCGCAATGGCTTGAACATTGGATTTCTTTCCTATACATCGATTATTCCACATAAAAGTTGGATCGCTCAAGATACTATTCCAGGCATAGCTCCTTTAGTTCCAGATCAATATGATCGAATTCTCCAACATATCGAAGCCAGTGATGCGCAGTGCGATATCCTCATTGTGCTCTTGCATTGGGGCATCGAGCATTCCGATCAAGTGGAACCATGGCAGCAACAGCTTGCTCAGAAGATGATCGGTCATGGAGCTGATGCAATCGTCGGGCATCACCCTCATGTGCTTCGAGGTATAGCGTTTTACCGAAATAAACCCATCATCTACAGCACAGGAAACTTCATCTTCTTGAAAAGAGACGAGAAAGCTGGTCGTTCTGCTATTTTCACTATGGAACTAAACCGAGAAGGGTTTGTTCGAGGAAACATTCAACCCATTCACATCCAATATGGCAAAGCGAATCTATTGCAAAAAAACAACCCGCTTCGCCAAAAAATCATAGATGATATCCATAAGCTTTCGATACCCTTGGGTACTACATTTACACCAGATGGCGAATTTTTCCTACAGGAATGATGAATCCACTTTATGTATTTTATTGGAATTTCACATGAGATATATTCCTTTTGATGATATACAGCACAACACTTAGTTCCCCGATCAGCCCTAAGGAAAGTGCTAGTGCACCCAGAGTACCATTCCATTCTCGCGTAACAAATAAACAAATACATAGTGTGAGTAATGTAACAACAACATTTGCCCCTTGGGACCACACTAGAAATTTATTCTGGTTATATAACATAATTAGCCCATTACATGCATCCAATAACGGATATATCAAACAAAAGATAATAAAAATTCGCAAGGTGTTCATGCTCGCAGCAAGTAATGCTTCATTCACCCCCATAATTTCTTGCATAAACCATGGACCTACCGCGGTAAAACTGAAAATAACCATCAATACAGTAGGGAATAATCCGATCAGCCCTAAAAACCGTTGTACCTTTCTCGCATTGACGCGATGAAACTGCATAATGACTTGATGTATATAATAAAAGAAACTATTTAATAGATTGGTTAAACTTTGAGCAATAGCGAAAGAAGCGATAGCCAACTCCATGTGGGTCGTTTTGCCAAGCATCAAATTGATAGAGGGACCTATCACGATCACGAGAAAAGAAGAGAGCAGTAAGGGTCTATAGAATTGAAAAATTTGGCTCTTGCTTGTGATCGCATGGGCATGTGCTTTTACGGGTAATTTCTTGACCAATCGGTTTCCTTCCCACGCACAGATCAAGCATTCGATCATCATACCGAGTAGAAAGATGTATGCACCTATATGACCGCTTGACACCTGATCGGTTTGAATAAAATAGATCGACAATACGTACATCCCCAGAATGCGAACAAGCATAGCAATTGTTAACCATTTGGTTTGTAGATGCGAAATAATGATCCCATGATAAAACAATCTGATTCCCGAGAAAACAACAATATACATCAGAATTTGAAAGATGCTAGTTACTGCATGAATGCGCTCTTGATTCACACCAAGGATATGACGGAATACCCATTCTCCTGTTGGCGTATAAGCAAAAACCATCGAAATTCCTACAGAAATACATAACACATAAAGTGTAATGTTTCTCATCGCGATATAAGAAATCCGGTCTTTCACAAGGATAGAACACGTTTGTCTCACTAAAATCCCAGGTCGTTCAAATATAGGTAAGATACTCATCGCAATCGCGAAGGTCGCGATGACAAATTCGGGATTCGCTGCCCGTGTTAGTGTGCTTTGGATAATCACATGAGATAACGAAACCAGAAAAACAGAAAACCCCAGTGGCAGGAAAAACCTAAACAACTGGACGATCGTCAATGAACTTGTTTGTTGTTCTTGCTCAACGTTCATGGTTCACTCCTTTGATGGTTGACCGCATGATAGAACTTCCATTGCAGGATCGATATATAGCTGATTCTCATACTCCATATCATGAGTAGATCAATTCGATAAGCTATCCTCTTCCCATTATAATTTCCTTGATTACATAAGTATACAAAAAACCATATCTGGTTATTCGCACACATCATATAGCTTCGAAGTGTACGATGCAATATCGGACTCGCGGAATAGCATCCTTTCTCGTGTTGCTTTATATTTTTATAACAAAAAATGCTTCTCAACAAGTTCAATTAGAACTCGTGAGAAGCCTTTTTTTAATTCCATATAGTCAATGTGTAATTCATCTAACACTTCATTCGACGTCGTTACTTCTTCTTCGATAATCTGTATTCATTCATCATTTGAGTATCCTGTTATCTTTGTGAAACTTTTAATTATTTATCCTTGTAGTGTGTTCGACATTGTAAAATTTCTATACGATTATCATTGAATCTATATACGATCCTGTTCTTTTCATCAATTCGTCTGCTCCAAAAGCCAGATAAATTTTCTACCAATGGTTCTGGTTTACCTATTCCATCATATGGACTCCGAACAATATCTTTCAATAATTGATTGATCCGTTTTAATGCTTTTTTATCTTGTGTTTGCCAATATAAATAATCCTCCCACGCTTGTTGGAAGAATGAGATGTTATTCATTCTCCATACTCTCCAATTGTTCTATCGTCTTATTAACAAATTTCCCATTGTTCATTCCATCAATAGCCTTCTTTAATCTTGCTTGATTGTACTCATTGTAGAAATCATCCATTGGCGCAGATATCTCAAATGGTATTTTCCTTTCGCGTACCACTGTTTTCACAAAAATGGTTACTGCAGTAGACATGTTCATCCCAAATTCTGCAAAAAGCTGTTCCGCTTGTTTTTTTAATTCTTCATCCATACGAATATTTACATTTGTGGATTGAGCCATGATATCAACTCCTTTCATTACAATTATGTGTTTATTGTAATATAATTTATGTACAATGTAAATACATTGTACATAAAATTAATTACGATTTACATTGGAAATAAGTTTGTGATTATCTCTCTAGCGAATCGTTGTAATCCGACTGATATGCAATTCCATGGCTATCCCGTCCCATTCCAGAATCTGAGACCTTGCCCAATATTTCAACTTAATACGTGTCTGTTTATCTGCAACTATGGAAATACTCGACCCTAAGGATGACGACATAACTCAACAAGTTTACCTCCATGTGACCAAAACAGTCAAAAAAGAAGCCTCTCCATAATTTGAGAGACTCCTGCAATTGCGCCAACAGTAATTCCTATCATTGAATCCGCAGGTGCACCTATTCTGATATCATCATCATGTATCTCTTCGAGACAGTTTTGAGATACTTCCTAGTTTATGGTTTCCGGCTGATATTACAAACTTTACTGAATGTTTAAGCATTAAGGCATCAAGTTCATATCCCACCATACTTATTGCATCACCATCAATTGGAGCATTAACGTTTGCTGAGAGATTATATATTTGGGCTATATCTCCAAAGTTTGCAACCGCTTCTTGTATTCTTTCTATCATAACGTCTTGCGGTACAGGTTCATCCCCCATAACCATGCAATCAATAACACGCGATCTTGGAGTTAGGGAATCTTGAAGTAGTTGCATTCCTTGCACTAGGTGCCATGTGGTGAAAAAATGAGTTTGTTCCACTCTATACATTGCAGTATCGTCACTTTTTAGCCCCCATTTCAACTTGGACAGTACACCCCTTACTCCGATATCCGATACAATAATATGAAGACGGAGGGGAACGAAATGAAATAGGCAACATGCCCCTATAGCAAAGCAACATGAGCTTGATCCGAAGATGGTGCTCCGATGGGCCAAAGAACTGAACCGCAAGGATCTGGATCAACTGGACGGGACAAGTATCCATCAAGCGAAATTTGTGCCGACCGCAGAAGATTATGCGGAGCTTGTCAAAGAGAATGAGAAGCTCAAGAGACTCTTTGCCGAGCAAGCTTGGGAGACGGACATTACGTATGGAAGGATTAGCGGCGAACAACGCTTCTTCTTCCTGATGAGCATCTCAGACGTGTCTGATCGCTATAGTAACGTATCATATGGGACTGACGTGGCAAATGAAGCATCTCTTCCAGAGCGCACAGGAAGCGCTGATGAAGCGCCAGCTCTTTGACAAGGGAGACAAGCCCGTCATCCGTTCTGACAACGGTCCACAATGTATTAGTAACCTGTTTGAGGAAGCCTGCAATGATTTTGAGACTGATCCACAGGCCTATGAGGTCGTGAGCCAGTTTATCCAGGACTACAATCGAATCCGTATCCATGGCAGCATCTATGACTTATCTCCATATGAGTATATGGAAGCGGTGAAACAAGGTATGGTGAAGCCGAAGGAGATTAAAGTTTAAGTGAAAACCGAAGCAATTTAGAGCAATTCTTCGATCATTATCGAATAAGAGATGAGGTGTCCACAACAAGAGTGTTTAGTAGTGTTGCTGGATTCGATTGTAAGATTGGTAATTGTGAGTCCATGCAAAATCAGATATACTTAAACAAAGGAAGGTGATTAACATGAACTTCGTCAGAAAAGTAACAAACAGTAACGCTCTAAAGCATATTGTCGATCTTCCAGAGAACCTACGAAATCAGGATGTGGAACTAATCATATTACCCCTTGGAGACTTATCTCCACTCAAACAAACAATACCTGTTAATGCTTCAGCTAGAGGTGCATTAAAACAATTCGCCAATTTGGATCTAATCCAATATGAACAAGACGCTTGGGCAAAGGGTGTGCAAGAAAAACATGAACATCGTTGATGCAAATTTAATTCTTCGGTATTTGCTTCAAGATGCGACTCAGTTCATTGATCAAGCCAGGGATAAGATTGAAAACTACAATATCTTTATCCCTAATGAAGTCATTGTCGAAGTTGTTTATGTACTGGAAAAGGTTTATAAGGTGGATCGACCGCTTATCTATGATTCACTACAGAACTTAATGGCCTACAGCAACATCACCACGCCTGACAAAAGTATCCTAGTCGAAGCTCTGAAGGTCTTCAGTGAAATAAAAATTGATTTTGTTGATTCTCTGCTTTTCGCCTACTCGAAGATCGGTGGACATACCGTCTTCACATTGGATAAGAAGCTTAACCAGTTGCTGGATGAACTACGAAATGTATAATAAAAATGCTTCTCAACAAGTTCAATTAGAACTCGTGAGAAGCCTTTTTTTAATTCCATATTGTCAACGTGTAGTCAAACGGTGTTTCCTTCGAGGGAAACCGTTGATGTCCCAAGGGTTTAAGCCCTTATTACATCATGCCGCCCATGCCACCCATACCGCCCATACCACCCATATCCGGCATGCCTGGTTTGTCTTTATCAGGCTTATCCGCGATAACAGCTTCAGTTGTAAGGAACATTCCTGCAACAGATGCTGCATTTTGTAACGCATAACGAGTGACTTTAGCCGGATCGACGATACCTGCTTCGATCATATTTACCCATTCATTCGTTGCTGCGTTATATCCGATACCGACTTTTTCTTTCTTCAAGCGCTCAACAATAACTGAACCCTCTTGACCTGCATTAGAAGCAATGGTACGAACGGGTTCTTCCAATGCACGAAGTACAATGTTAACACCTGTTTGTTCGTCGCCAGTAACTTTTACAGCAGCTACAGCATTATAGACGTTAAGTAGAGCCGTTCCTCCACCTGATACAATTCCTTCTTCAACTGCAGCACGAGTTGCATTCAATGCATCTTCAATACGCAATTTACGATCTTTCAATTCGGTTTCTGTTGCAGCTCCGACTTTAATTACAGCAACGCCACCAGCAAGCTTAGCTAGACGTTCTTGAAGTTTCTCTTTATCGAAATCAGAAGTTGTTTCTTCTAATTGCGCACGAATCTGTTGAATTCGAGCTCCAATATCTTTTTTATCTCCAGCACCATCTACGATAATGGTATTTTCTTTGGTGACACGTACTTGGCGAGCTGTACCTAATTGGTCAACACTTGTTGATTTTAGATCAAGTCCTAATTCTTCTGTGATCACTTGACCACCTGTTAGAGCAGCAAGATCTTGAAGCATTGCTTTACGGCGATCACCGAATCCAGGTGCTTTCACAGCTACACATGTAAACGTACCGCGGAGTTTGTTCACAACGAGTGTGGCAAGTGCTTCTCCTTCAACATCTTCAGCGATAATCACTAATTGTTTGCCGGATTGCACGACTTTTTCAAGCACAGGAAGTATTTCTTGAATACTGGAAATTTTCTTGTCTGTGATGAGAATGTAAGGATTCTCAAGTCTTGCTTCCATCTTATCTGTATCTGTGATCATATAAGGTGAAATATAGCCGCGATCGAATTGCATGCCTTCTACAACTTCAAGTTCTGTTGCGAATCCACGAGATTCTTCAACTGTAATAACACCATCTTTACCTACTTTTTCCATAGCTTCAGCAATCAACTGACCGACTTCTTCGTCAGCTGCAGATATAGCAGCAACTTGAGCAATCGATTGTTTACTTTCAATTGGCTTCGATATTTTTTTAAGTTCTTCTACCGCTGCGCGAACTGCTTTTTCGATCCCTTTACGGATCACCATAGGGTTGGCTCCAGCTGTAACGTTCTTCAATCCTTCACGAATCATCGCTTGAGCAAGAACTGTTGCCGTTGTTGTTCCATCTCCTGCAACGTCGTTTGTTTTCGTTGCTACTTCTTTCACTAACTGTGCGCCCATATTTTCAAACGGGTCATCTAGTTCGATTTCTTTTGCAATCGTCACACCATCATTAGTAATTAATGGACTACCGAATTTTTTCTCTAGGACCACATTACGACCTTTTGGGCCTAATGTTACTTTAACTGCATTTGCTAATGCATCTACACCACGAAGCATTGCACGACGTGCGTCTTCACTGAATTTAATTTCTTTCGCCATGAAAATAAACCTCCTATAAATAAATGGGTAATCATTTTGCGCAAAAAACGATAATTGTGCCTATGTAATGAGGCGCAATAATTAAGCCAATACTGCGAGAATATCACTTTCGCGCAAAATCAACAATTCGCGACCTTCATATTTGACTTCAGTACCTGCATACTTAGAGAAAATGATTTTATCGCCTTCTTTAACTTCAAGCGGAATTCGAACACCATCTTTCAAAACTCCTGCACCTACAGCTACAACTTTACCTTCTTGCGGCTTTTCTTTTGCATTGTCGGGTATAAATATACCACTTGTTGTTGATTCCTCTTTCGCAATAGCTTCGATGACTACGCGATCACCTAACGGTTTGATCATGGAAATAATGCCTCCTTTAAAAATAGTTAATGAACTTTTTTTGTTTTGTTAGCACTCACATCACTTTAGTGCTAACAACAATTATTATGATAATCATTTTGGATACTTTTTGCAAGTGTTTTAATCGATTTGCACGAAATTATTTGTGCAACGATTTCTATCTATCTTATCCTACAAAAAGGGTAATTATACCACTTTTTATGTATTCATCTATACTTAGGACGTATTCGCTTGTTCCCATGCTGCATCTTGTCGAAGTTGTTTGCGGTATATATAGTGAGATAATAAGACACTTACTTCATATAATATGATGAGAGGAATGGTAACAATGATTGCGGAAATTGCATCAGGAGGCGTAATGATCGTAGACAAAATGACCAATAGCATATATGCATATCGTCTGAACTTACGAAGAAGCTTAGGATTCAGTATACGAATTTTGGTTAGAAACATCACTACGACAGGAAGTTCAAATAATAGAGAGATAGGAATAATAATGCTAAACATGAATGAGAAATATTGACTTACACCATACACTTCAGTAATGTCCAAGCTTTTACTTATCATAGACGTAAAGAAAAATGCGAAAGGAAATACTACAAAATAGGCAAATGAAACACCTAATAAAAACAGAAAAAAAGCAGCGGGTATATACCCTAGTGTAGCTTTTCTCTCTTCAACACGAAGACCCGGTTTGACAAAAGCCCATAAATGATAAAATATCACAGGCAATGTGAACATCATTCCTATAGCAAATCCGAAATTCATGTATAATCGCAAAGCATCCCACGGTGAAAACACGTTCCACGTTAAAGCATCCGCTGGCGGAAAGCTTTTGATCAATTGGATGAGTGGTCTTGCCAAGATTAGACCAGCAATAACACTTAGCACAAGAACAACAAGCGTCCACATGATGCGATTCCGTAATTCTTGAATATGATCAATCACCGACATATTGATTTGCTTACTCATTTCGTCATCACGCTGTCCTTTACTCAGGTAAATTACTGCTCTGTTGATTTTGTTGAGATGGTTTAGTCTCTTGATGAGGGAACCCTTTGTCTGCATCACGATTCGATTGCGAAGTTTCGACATCCTCGTCGATTAAACCTTTGGTCGCTTTTTTGAATTCCCGGATGGAGTGACCTAGTGCTCTCCCAAGCTCTGGTAATTTCTTGGGTCCGAACAAAATAAGTACCACAATACCTACTAATAGAAATTCAGTTAACCCAATATTGCTCAACATGATTTTTTGCCCCTCACTTAGTTATTAACAATGATAGAAGCCACCATAACCCATTTCAATAATATCTTGTCGAACAATTCGTTCTTTGGCACATATACGTGCCAAGAGCACGTCAAATGAAGTGAACGGGTCATGCATTACGCAACCCGGTAACCCCATAATCGGTACATCTCCTAAATAAGCGATCATCAGCATCGAGCCTGGTAACATAGGGGTTCCATAACTAACGACTTGAGCACCTGATTGTTGAATCGCTCCTGGCGTGCGGTCATCAGGATCTACAGACATACCCCCTGTTACTAGAATTAAATCGACCCCTTGCTTGATGAATGCATGAATTTCTTGTATTATACGTTCTTGATCATCAATAACGAACTTCTGATCCACAATGACTGAACCCCATGCTTCAATCTTTGTTTGGACAATGGGACCAAATTTGTCTGGAATCAGTCCTTTCACCACTTCACTTCCTGTAGTAATCATTCCCACGCGCAACGGATGAAATGGTTTAACTTCGATCATGGATAGGTCATTGCGCTTGTTGTGCTCGGCATAGACTTCAATATTACGAATCGTTTCTTCCTCGATGATCAATGGAATTACTCGTGTTCCCGCAAGTGACTGACCTTGTTTTACAACCGTATTTGTTCTTATCGTAGACAGAATCACTTGATCGAACGCATTGATTTCGTCAATCATTTCTTGACGTACTGATGCTAGGCCAAGAATAGTTGATTGCACATTCACTTTCCCTTCATTCACTTCTGTCAGAGAAATATGCTGGCCACTGACAGCTCTGGCAATTCGCATGGAAGCTTCGTCTTCATGAATAAATCCCGGTTGCAATTTCATCACATAAATGTGTTCTTTGCCAATACGAAGAAGTGCTGGAATGTCTACGTCTTGAATTTTATGACCTTTTTTGAATAATCTCCCTTTGAACTGCCCAGGAATAATTTGCGTCAGATCATGTGATAAGATCATTCCCACCGCATCTTCTACTTTCACTTCTTCAAGCATCGATCTATAAGTCATCTTCATGCGACTTCTCCAGACCCGTCAAAATCGCTAAAGCATGCGGTAATTCCGCAATAATAGGTAATAGGTTTTCACTGACTCCTTTAGGACTCCCTGGCAAATTAATAATTAGCGTCTTCCCGCGAATACCTGCTACAGATCGTGAAAGGATAGACTTGGGTGACTTTTGCATAGAGATCATACGCATCGCTTCAGCTAATCCCGGCACGACACGATCGATTACTTGTAGAGTAGCCTCGGGAGTAATGTCTCGAGGTGCTAGTCCTGTACCTCCTGTAGTGAGAATCAAATCCGCTTGGTAGTAATCCGTCATCTCAATCAGTGCAGCCATGATTTCATCCATCTCATCAGGAATAATACGATAATCGATAATTTCCCCTTGAAGCTCTTCTTCCACTAATTCACGTATGACTTGAGCGCTCGTATCTTCTTTCTCACCTCTAGAACCTCGATCACTTGCTGTCAGTATGGCTACTCTCCAACGCATCTGATACACCTCTTTTCACACTAGTATGAAAGTCCCCACTTTTACCACCCGTTTTGTGGGTTAATCGAATATCTCCGATGAACATTTCTCTATCTATCGCTTTGCACATATCGTATACAGTCAATGCTGA
>CAMCVV010000034.1 GCA_945881905.1 Paenibacillus alvei | reverse complement strand
GATTTCTTTTGCTTTGTGGATGATCGCTAGTACTTTGCCTTTCACAGAGCCAACCGCTTTGTTCACAAAATCAGGGAAGAAGAACGCGGTTGTGTGATGAGAGAGACTGTCGTCGATTCCACGCTTTGCAATGCGAGCAGGTGGGGTCACCTTGAAATCATGTGCAGCTAACAAGGAGTCGCTGTCATCGCATGTCCCGGTATATATCCATAAGTATTCCACAAATTCTAATTTCCCGCCAGTACAACCGCTTAAGTCGATATGCGTGGGGATACGAGCAGGATTGGTAATGGAATAGATATCTATGGAGCTGCCTTTTGATGGAAGAGGTGGTTCTGTTGGTTTTTTGTTTACACGATCAGGGTCTTGGTCTGGGAATTTCCTATAATACTCGGCATACGTGAGTACGCGTTCGGCCACCACTTTATCTTCTGTTTTTTCGGCTTCGATGGTGTGATGTTTCCAGTAAGAAGTGTCCTTGTATTCACATTGCTCTTGAGTCGTTTGTCTACGTTCATAGGTACCACAGTAGACTTGTTTGGATTGACGTTCGTATTTACCACAGTAGACTTGCTTATCGTTACGCTCGTATCGACCGCCACCTGAATTGCCTTTGTTATCTTTCCAGTAGTTGATCCATACGTCTTGGTACTCGGTGCACCATTTGTCTACCCATACGTCTTGCACATGAGGGACTTGTTTACATACATTATGACCTTGTTTGACGTATTCACTTTCGACTCTCGCAGGGATCGTGACTTTCTTCCACGTGATTTCTCGCATGCCTTTCCCGGTGTTTTCGTAAGTCGACCAAGAGGGTTCCCCGACAGTACGTCTTTGACGAGAAGATGGGGAAGAGTCAGGAGTCACATCGGATTCATTATGGGATGCTGGCGGATGTGTCTTCGGAAGAGCGGAATCCGACTCACCTGATTCAGCATGGGAAACTGGCGGAACTGTCTTCGGAAGAGCGGAATCCGACTCACCTGATTCAGCGGACTTCTGAGCGTCGTGTTTGTCTGAAGCTTCATTCGTCTGCAGTTCTTTGGCAAATGGTTCTTTGGGATTGCCCTTCTTGTCAGCTGTTTCGTTCATGATTTCTGGATTAACTAATTCTTCATGGATAGATGTATCCGAAGAATCAGGAGCTTTCGTTGGTTCAGGTGTAACGGATACTGGCACTAACGGTGTTACAAATGGTGTAGCGGATGGAATGACAGAGGGCGCGTTGTCTGCTGATTTGGCAGCAGATGCAGTGCTTTGTTCCAATGAAGTTTGCACTGCAGATTGTAATACCATATAGAGTTCAGATGGCACACCAAGCGCTTGGAGTTCTTTTGTAGATTTGGCAAGTGCATGGGCAATAGCAGGTGAATCTGTCACAAGGGAATGTACCGCATCTTTGACATGGTAACTGAAAATCATGGAGTTCGGAGTTAACAAACTGATAATGAGAACAAGAATGGTTACTTTCTGAAGAACGTTACGTCGAATCATGGTAGTTGGAAGTCTCCTTACACTTGATGTTTTGTCGTGTTGAATTTCATGTGCAAAAGCAATTGTAGATCTATCGATTCAGATAAGCTAACCCATCGATAGGTACGGGAGGAACATGTCCCCTACAAACCCACGAGCAAATTGAGAGATTGGTAAATGCGAGATCACTTCCTTCAAATAAAACAATAAGTTCTATAAATAGAAATAAATGACAACAAATATGGATTATAAACAAAACTGAACGTTATTGCAACTAGAAGCAACAATATTCTACATCGGGTACTGATATTTCAACAAAAAACTCAGTCATCGATTTCGTTCGATAGCCATCTTTTTCGGACGAGTATTCATCAGATGTGTGACAAGTCGAATCGCGAGGAATATACCCTGTGTGGTATGTATAACCAGATATTGCTCCAACCAGATTGGGATTGTATGGGATATAGAAGCGTGAGTGGATGGAAGGGACAGACTATTCACTATATCGTGAAGCGAATGACTGATTGGCTCGCTGGATTCAGGAAACAATAGACGATTTCGCTTTGCCTGAAGTCCATGTATAATTAAGGTGAGAGCTATTAATGCAGATGAGGGAGCAAGACAGGAGACCAAGGGATTGAAAAAATTCAAAAAGTTTTACATCGAAATTACAAGTGTGTGTAACCTAGCATGCAGTTTTTGTCCACAAACGGAACGAAAAGCTAATTTCATCAGTGTCGAAGATTTCCGAAAAACCTTAGATCAAGTCAAGCCTCACACTGATTACATTTATTTTCATGTGAAAGGCGAACCCCTGCTTCATCCGAAAATCGATACACTATTAGACATAAGCCATGACCAAGGGTTTCAAGTGAATATCACCACCAACGGTACACTCATCCAAAAAGCTAAATCCAAACTATTCATGAAACCTGCATTGAGACAAATGAATTTCTCGCTGCATAGCTTTGATGGACATGTTGGATCTACGAACAAAGACACCTATATTGCGGATATTCTCTCTTTTGTGCAAGAAGCAGTACAACAATCCCCGATATGGATATCTTTTCGACTATGGAATCTTCAGCAAGATCAGATAACCAACTTGGAAAGAAGTAGAAACCGTCAGATTCTAGAAATCATTGAACGAGAGTTCAAGTTAGACTTTAAGATCGAAGAGAAGGTCGTTCCAGGCAAAGGCGTCAAAATCGCGAATCAAATCTTCTTGCATCAAGACCACGAGTTTCAATGGCCTAGCTTACAAGCAGAAGCAGATGACGGCAAAGGTTTCTGCCATGCGTTGAGGAATCAAGCAGGGATCTTGGTCGATGGGACAGTGATCCCTTGTTGTCTCGATGGAGAAGGTGTGATTAATTTGGGGAATATTCACCAAGCTCCCTTCTCTGAGATCATCGAAGGGGACAGAGCAAATCAGTTATATGATGGATTCTCGAGAAGAGAAGCTGTCGAAGAATTATGCAAAAAATGCGGGTACAGACAGAGGTTTACCGCGGGATAAGCTAAACTCATTCTAGAGATTTGCGACAACTTGTTTGACAATTACCGTATCAAGATTCAAATGCTGATGGCGAAAAAATTAGGGCTCAGATTGAAAGCGGACTTAAATCCATTATGGATGCAGTTGGCCATATTAATAAAGACGTAGAAGGTTATAACAAACAATTAGGTGATACAACAAATGACCAGTATATACCTGAACCAATCCTTGAAGAAAAAGAGTATATGTATATAATCGAAGTTCTAAAGAGTATGTCCATTGTTATTGAGAGAAATCCAGATGCTTTTGCAGATTCAGATGAAGAAGCAATTAGAACACATCAGACATTCGGTATGTACATCAACAAATGTTTCGAGAAGACAAGAGCTATTTACTCCATTTATTCAATGATGGCTGACTATGGAACTTACCGGAATGAGGAAAATGTAAATAAAGTCATTGCTGTTAAGTTGCCAACTGAAGCGAATTCATTATTTATGTTGAGAATAACAGATATTATCATATATTGGGTTTATTCAATAAACCTTACTGACAAGAAGTAGTGAATTGTGATGGTTACCTATTTCAAAAAAATTATGGCGTTAAATAACAGTAAATCGTATGAATGTAAAACAAAGAAAAAAATATAATATTTTAGAATGATTGATTAACAGAAGAACAAGAATTTGTTGGAGGTGCACAGTGGACAAGGAGACCGCAATCAAGTTATTTGAAGATAAAAGAGTCCGTGTATTGTGGGATGAGGATCAAGAAAAGTGGTTTTTCTCAATTATAGATGTTGTTGGCATCCTGAGTGAAAGTGATAATCCAAGAAAATATTGGAGTGTTCTTAAAACAAGGTTGAAGGCTGAAGGAAGTCAACTGGCTACAAATTGTAGCCAGTTGAAAATGAAAGCTGAAGATGGGAAAATGCGGTTGACTGATGTTGCTGACACCGAAGAAATTTTAAGACTTATCCAATCGATACCATCACCAAAAGCAGAACCATTTAAAATGTGGCTCGCAAGGGTGGGTAGTGAAAGAATAGATGAAACTGCTGACCCAGAGCTTGCTATAGAACGTGCCTTGGAAACCTATCTGAGAAAAGGTTATTCAAAAGAATGGATTGACCAAAGGCTGAAGACCATTGAAGTCAGAAAAGAGCTGACGGATGAATGGGATAATCGAGGTGTTCAAAAGGGTATTGAATATGCAATGCTGACGGACGAAATCACAAAAGAATGGGCGGGCTTAAGTACAAAGGAATATAAGAATCTCAAAGGTTTAAAAAAAGAAAATTTACGAGACAATATGACCAATCTTGAACTGGTTTTAAATATGCTTGCAGAAGCATCAACAACTGAAATTTCTAAGGAAAAGCAGCCTGAAACATTTGAAGAAAACAAGGTTGTAGCTCGACAAGGTGGACTGGTAGCTAATGCAGCTAAAAAGCAACTTGAAGATACTACGGGCAAAAAAGTTGTAACAAGTAAAAATGCAAATGAAATTAAAAAGCTTAAATAGGATGAGCAAATCGAGGTGACAAGTATTCACGAAGTGAAGACGGCTATGCCGTTATTTATCTGTAGATGGTTGTCCACTAAGGAATCTAGCTTGCATAGCAGGTGTGGGTATCATACAGCTAGACTTCTGAGCGAACCACCGATAACGGCGTACAGCAACCCAATCATAGAGGCGATGGCGGATCCACACCGGAATCAAGATTCCTACATATAGGAGGGGATATACACCGCTAAGTCTGCGTGAAATACGCAAAACAGCTGTGGATTTCGTGAAATGAAGATCACCTTCGATGAGGATGATGGAATTCAATGAAGAAGCATCTACGTGGATAGCACGTAAGATGGATTGAGCTTCTTCCGATTGAAGAGCAGCGAACCGGAATTTCGCATGTGGATCATGACGAATAATCCACTGTACGATCCCATCGCACAAATTACACACACCATCGAATAGCACGATATCGGATTTAACATGGATCTGGGGCATACGCTTTCTCCTTCTTACACGAATATTTCCCTCGTGTCTCGAGTATAAAGTAGTTAAGTGAGAACATCAAATCCCAACGTATTCGTTATGAAGATCATTCATTAAAAGATTTGGCCGCGACGCGTCGAATATTACACATATGGATTGTATTTTCAGTAAAAGGAGATGCATCGATGAAATGGATGAAAATACCGATAGTTCTGTTCATAGGCATTGTATTATTGTTTATTTTCGCAGATCGAGAGAAATTACCGACAGATCATTCTTCATTGGCAGAACAAACCCAGCCACCTGCTAGCTCTTCTCCTCACTTACTTCCACAAGTTACATCAGAGAATCCAAAAGACACCGCTGAAATGGGACCCCCTCTTCCGTATGTATCGCAATTAACAGGACTGGGCAGCGAAGTGGAATTGAGGCAACGTCCTCTTGTCGTCATGATCGAAAATCATGTCAAAGCACGACCACAATCAGGTTTAGATAAAGCGGATCTGATATATGAAGTCTTAGCAGAAGGCGAAATCACAAGATTTATTTCTGTGTTTCATAGTCAATCCGCAGAAATAATCGGACCTGTACGAAGCATTCGTCCATATTTCGTTCAGCTTGGAAATGCACTTGATGGCGTGCTTGTGCATGCAGGTTGGAGTCAAGATGCGATGGACATGATGGTTAGTAAAAAAGCTGCTCATCTCGACGAATTATATGGAGATGGAGGAAACTATTGGCGTTCTGCGGATCGTAAACCACCACATAATTTATATACGTCGACTGATAAAATGAATCAAGGCATTGCAAATCGCAAATTTCGACTTGAGTGGAAACCGAACGCGTACAGCTTTGTAACCGAGAAGCGGGATATAATAGAAGGAACAAGTGCCACCCGAATCGACATCCCTTATATCTTGGGATACCATGTTGCTTATGAATATGATCCGAATGCACAAGTCTATCTACGTGCAATGAATAATGAGCCTCATCTTGATCGAGAAACAGGCAAACAGCTTTCCGCTGCAAATGTGCTTGTGATTGCAAGTAAGCATAAAATTGTAGATGATGTTGGTCGTCGGCAAGTCGATGTCATCGGTCCAGGGAAAGGCATGATCTTTCAACAAGGGAAAATGAGAGAAATTTCCTGGGAACTCAAGAATGGACTTATTCGCGCTTACATCGATGGTCAAGAAGTATCTATGATACCCGGAGTGACATGGGTACAAATCGTTCCCTTAGGCACAGTTACAAAAATAGAAGATTAGCACTTGGACCGATTCACCAGAATTTCGTGCCCGAAGAACGGATTCTACAGCTTCAAGCAGCAAGCATCGACCAAGCGAAACCTCCAATGAAGACGAAGGGGTGGGAATCTTGGGCATCTGAGCATGTTGCAGCAGGAAGCTATCCGTAGGGGTATGCGAACATCTCTAGACGGAATACAGCGGAATTACACTAGATATCTATTACTTCCTGAAACAAGGGGGAGTTATAGTGTTTGTTTAGTGACGAGAAGACGAAGAAGGCAACTTCATCGGTGATCGCTTACGTTTTTTGCGATACGTCTGACGTTTGTATGAAGGCCGATTCATCTTCGCATTCAGATTCGTGGCTGAAGCTTTTTTACTGCCAAAAGAGCTGAACAACAACTTCAACATTGGAGCCATTTGCTGAAAACTAGCGAATAATGTCTGCATTTTACCCATACTTTCGACGATCCCTTGTATACCACCCATTCGGTTGACTATGTTTTTGACTTGATCGATAGGTAAGCCTTTGAACGCATTTACAATGTTGTTTCCCGGATTCATAAGACTGCCTGAATCTACTGGTACAGATAAGGGGGATCCTTGATTCTGTGATGGGATGAGTGACGAGCTATTATCTAGACCGGGATAGATGTTACCGTAAGGGGAAGGTGATTCTGCGGAGTTAACGGAACTTCTCGTATGAGGGCCTCTATAGTTCTTGATATTGGATTTACTGCTATGCATTCGGATCGACAGCTCCTTATGGTTTATTTACCCATTAGCTTATGTGGGAAGCCTACTGTTGGTATAGACGAGTGACTATGAACCATGGGAATAGCAATTCTGAACCTTCTCTTGGCATTGTTTGCTCACGTAGTGAGAGCTTATGCGGCAGATGACCCGATGGTGTATAAGTTGTACATGTCCTATTCTCAAGTCGTCATTAAGTAGGCAACGATTACGTAGATGATGAGGATCGGTATGCTTGGCGTAGATCGCTATTCAGATGCCTGGAATAATAGGTATCGGATTCCTTCACCAACTGGAGAGGTATGCACGATGAACGATTCTAGAGGACGGCGGATCAAGCGTTCTGCCTTCATCCTCCTAAGACATCAGTCTTAGGAGGAGTCCGATTCATCAGCATGCAGTAAATATCGCATCATGCGCTGGGGGTTCTCGAGGAATTGTTTGGTTACTAGATAATGCTCAGTTTCTTCATAAGTGACTTCATCTATGCCACTCTCGCTGAATTGATAGATGGTGGCATTGGGGTATGCAAGCAAGATTGGAGAATGGGTAGCAATGATCAGTTGCGAGTTTTGTTTCACTAAACGATCGATTTCTGTGAGCAATCCCATCTGTCTTTCAGGAGATAGTGCAGATTCAGGTTCATCTAGTAGATAGAGTCCGTGACCTCTAAACCGATGTTGGACTAGCGAGAAGAAACTTTCTCCATGGGACTTACGATGCAAGGATTCACCCCCATACCCCTGTAAATTCAAGTGCAAATCATCGACTTGTGAAGCGACATTATAGAAACTCTCGGCTCTTAAGAAAAACCCATCCTTTTCGTGTGCGGATTTGACCAATGTCATGTATGTACTTAGATTAGATTCGGTATGCTTTGTAGAGAAATTGAAGTTTCTTGATCCGCCTTCAGCATTGAACCCCGCGCATACCGCAATCGCTTCTAGTAACGTGGACTTGCCTGAACCGTTCTCACCGACCAAAAATGTAACAGATTGAGGAAAAGGTAATTCCTGCACTTTATTCAAATATCGTATCACAGGCAGATCGGATACATAGGATGCGTCCGTAATCGGATGCATTTTGAGTTTGTGGATATATCGACGAGGCAATCTGTTCACCATCCTATCATACTCGCTCGAATGAGCAACTCTTGAAGTTTAATCAACACCATGACACTGTACGATCGAGGGGGAATATCATCAAGAATCTGATTATTTATCATGGATTAAGTCGAACACGCATGTCAAGACACAAAACTTGAACACTTCAGACAATACTTCTTTCATCTAGAATGACATTAACGTATTAACGCTTGAAGATAGTAACGTTGTAACGTTGTACATAGAGGAATCGCGATGAAGGGCGTCGAAATGATTGAATGGGGAATATCGATGAATCTCCACAAGTACATGTAAATCCCATTCAAGGAGTGAATACGCATGCAACTCAAAAAAATACAAGATCCAGCGATCGATCAGCTGTTTGAAGCGATATTGACATTGAAAGATATCGAAGAATGTTATGTGTTTTTCGATGACTTATGTACCGTACATGAGATTGAGTCGATGAGTCAAAGGCTCGAAGTTGCTCGCATGCTCCGCAAAGGGTATACATATAGCCACATCGAGAAAGAAACCGGTGCGAGTACAGCTACGATATCACGTGTGAAGCGTTGTTTGAATTATGGGAACGATGGCTATATCTTAACATTAGATCGATTGAATCGATAGATCGCATGGAATTGACTTTATCTTGCAGATTCGATAGCATATAGATATATATGGAAAAAGCAGGTGAGGGATACGATGCAGCAATACGGTGTGTTGGTCATCAGCCATGGTTCTCGAGATCAGTCATGGGTTGAGCTCGTTGATGAAGTGATTCGTCAAGTGCAATTACCTTCGGATGTTCCGATCTTTTCTTCTTTTCTAGAGCTAGTGAAAGGACGTCTCATTCAAGACGGGATCACTGAATTAGAATCTCTTGGTGTCACAGACTTGATCGTGATTCCGTTATTTATTTCCTCGGGAAGCACTCATATCGACGAAATCAGTTATGCACTCGGAGTAACGGATCAACCCACACAAGAAACAGACTTGCAACGCTTTGACATTCAAGCCAATGTTCATTTCACTGCACCGATCGATGATGATCCGATCATTGCAGAGTGTGTATTTGAGAAATTCAAAGAACTCAGTACAGATCCTTCTCGTGAGATTGTACTATTAATCGGGCATGGGAGTATACACAAAGGATTTCATCTGAAATGGCGCAAAGGTTTAGAGAAGTTAGCGCTACGCTTAAAGGCGATAGGTCGCTTCGATGAAGTGGATGTGGCGATGATACAACCTGACCAAATCGAACGTAAAATGAAATGGTGGCAAGTTCGAAAACCTGAACATAAGGTGATCGTGGCTCCACTTTTTTTGAGTGAGGGGTACTATACCCGAGTCGTTATTCCGAAGCGATTAGCGGGATATACGTACCGGTATAACGGGCGAACGCTTTTGCCCAATGTACGAATTGCTCGTTGGATGGAACAACAAATGAATTCAGTAGTGCATATCGTCGATAGAGAAACTGAAGGGTCAACGTGAATTCCCTATCCTAATTATTAGGTGATGATTAAATCATGTATAGAAGAGCAAGACTGATCTATAATCCAAGTTCAGGCCGAGAAGAAATGAAGAAAAGACTGCCTGTCATATTGCAACGCTTAGAACAAGGTGGAATCGAGACTTCGACTCATGCAACTTCCTGTGAAGGAGATGCTGCACAAGCAGCAGCACAAGCAGTAGAACGCGGATATGACATCATCATCGCTGCAGGTGGAGATGGAACACTGCATGAAGTTGTGAACGGGATGTCGGAGAAACCTCATCGACCGATGCTAGGCATATTGCCTGTAGGCACAACGAACGACTTTGCTAGAGCACTGAATATTCCGAAGAACTGGGAGCAAGCTTGTGACATCATCAATCTTCAATACACGACAGACATCGATATCGGCAAAGTGAACCAACGATACTTCATTAATATTCTAGGTGGAGGATCGATGACAGAACTCACCTATGAAGTGCCAAGTAAGCTGAAGACGATGATCGGTCAACTTGCGTATTATATGAAAGGTTTGGAGATGCTTCCAAGATTACATCCGATCGAGCTTCGGATCAAATCAGCTGAAGTCGAATTTCACGATGAAGTGATGGTGTTCTTAGTATCGAACAGTCATTCAGTAGCAGGGATGGAGAAGTTATCCCCGGGTGCTATCCTCAATGATGGGTTATTAGACGTGTTGATTCTGAAGAAATGTAATCTAGCCGAATTTCTTCGCATTATGACTTTGGTCATTCGCGGGGAACATCTGGGCGACCCACATGTGGTACATTTCCAAACCCGTCAGCTCGATATCTTCTCGCCGGATCATGTTCAGTTGAATTTGGACGGAGAATATGGAGGCACGCTTCCTGTTACAGTCAACACATTGAAGAGTCACATTAGAGTCATTGTCGATCAATCGGGTAAATCAATCTATAAGAAGAACAGATTTGATGCATTATTGAAACCGTTCGTGCACTTAGCGCTTGATAGTATGAAAAACGAAAAAGAAACAGATCCAGATCCAGATCCAGATCAAGGGCAAAATGATAAATCCAAAGCACCTAAGCCGCGCTCGACTAACCCAATATGGCGGGATTGATATCTAGAGGGAAATGATCACAACTGCATCCATCTCGATCATGGTGCAGAGCGACTGCTGATAGGTGTCCATCTCATCTAGAACACATAGGACGATAGACGGGGCAATGAATAGAGTCAGAGAGGCGTAAAGGAATCGGTGGCATGCCAAAGAAAAAGACAGCTCACGAAACGAACACAAGAAAACGACAGCACAGACCAAGTGATTCAAGTAAGGGAGACGGGGTTCGTCGAGCTGAACCTGAATGGTTAGCGCGTCTACCTATCGCGATTCATCAAGAAGTAGAGGTCACCATTGTTGGTTTGAATCATGATGGAGAAGGGGTTGGCTATGTAGATGGCTATACCCTGTTTGTTGTGGGAGCGCTACCGACAGAGCGAGTGCGCGTGAAAGTGAACTATGTCAAGAAGCAATACGGCTATGCAACGCTGTTGGCTATAATCGAATCGAGTCCGGAGCGTGTGCAACCGCCTTGCCTGATCTATGAAGCTTGTGGAGGGTGTCAGTTGCAGCATCTCAGCGTCGAAGAACAACTTCGAGTGAAGCGACAGCACGTAGTCGATAGCTTACAGCGGATCGGGAAGCTGAATGTGGTTGAGCAAGAGCCAGATCGAGATGAACCGAGCTCAGAGAAGGTTGCCTTTGAGCGCAAGCTCACAGAACAGGAGCAGATCACAGCAGACCAGAAGATTCATCCAGGGATCGTCGTCCACCCAACGCTTGGCATGAAAGAGCCTTGGCGATATCGGAATAAAGCACAAGTTCCCTTAGGCGAGCATGAAGGTCAGTTGATCGGGGGCTTCTATGCACGAGGAAGTCACGACATCATTGATATGAACGAATGCTTGATTCAACATGAAACCAATGATCATGTCGTCAACACGGTAAAGCGCATCGCGAACCGTCTAGGCATTAGCGCGTATCGCGAAGAAACGCAAGAAGGCATCTTGCGTCATGTCGTAGTGAAAGTAGGCTTCTCGAGTCGCGAGGTGATGGTTGTGTTAGTGACCAACAGTCGAGCGATTCCTCATGTCGAGCTTGTGGTGGCTGCCATCTGTGAAGCAGTACCAGGTGTAGCCAGCATCTGTCATAATATTAACAGCAAAGTCACGAATGTCATCTTAGGTGAAGAGACTCTCGTGTTATGGGGACGCAGGGAAATCTATGATACGATCGGTGGAGTGAACTTCGCGATCTCCGCACGATCGTTCTTTCAAGTCAATCCGATCCAAACCGAAGTGCTGTATGGCAAGGTGCTGGCGTATGCACAATTGTCTGGGCAGGAGACGGTGATCGATGCGTATTGTGGCATCGGTACCATCTCCTTATTCCTCGCGCGTCGCGCGGGAATCGTGTATGGCGTCGAAATCGTCGAAGAAGCGATTGTCGACGCGAAGCGCAATGCCGAGTTGAACGGCATGAGCAACGTGGTGTTCGAGGCAGGACCAGCGGAGCGCGTCCTGCCGGAGTGGCAACGTCAGGGCATCGTCCCTGACGTGATCGTCGTCGACCCGCCGCGCAAAGGGTGCGACCCTGTGTTGCTTAAGACGATGCTTCAGCTGCAACCGAAGCGGATCGTCTATGTCTCGTGCAACCCAGCGACGCTGGCACGAGACTTGCGCATTCTCGAAGACGGAGGCTACCGAACCGTCGAAGTGCAACCTGTGGACATGTTCCCACATACGGTGCATGTGGAGTGTGTGGCGAAACTGGAAAGGGTTAGAAAATAAGAGTGTGAGAAACCGCAGTGATGTGGCTGTGAATATTGTTAATACATATCAGTATTCATTGGAGGTGTTGAAATGACTCATTTATCTGAAATCAATATTTATGAAAATATAAGAACTACTGTATCGGAAGCAAAGAATAAGGTTTATTCAACTGTTAATTTTGTGATGATTGAAACCTACTGGAATATTGGCAAACAAATTTGCGAAGCACAAGGAAATAATGATCGTGCTGAATAGGGTAAAGGTTTGTTGAAATACCTTTCTGAAAAATTGACTGATGAGTTTGGAAAAGGCTTCACAGTGACAAATTTGAGCTATATGCGTCAGTTTTACATAGCGTTTCCAAATTATCACGCACTGCGTGATGAATTGAGCTGGACACATGGTTGTGGTGCAAAATCAAAAAAACTCAATCTCTCTATCTGTTTTTAATTTAAATCAAACGATCAACCGTTGAAAGAGCAGTCGAATTATTTCCGATCTGCCCTTTTCTAATCATATGCATAGCCTCGATTCCCTTTATCGTCCGTTCAGCGCTCAGAAACGATATGAACCCTAACATTGGGTTTGTAATCTTCTTTATGAAACGATGATTAAGCTATATTTCAAATACCATCTGATAGTTAACAAGATGATATCCTTTTCGTAATGTTTCCATTTGAAGATATCCAATGTTGTCTTCAATGTAATTTACTCCATCCTCTGTGTTCGTTTAGATCCAATGCACCATGGATGAAGTTATTGCACCACAACCTGATCGTAGAATTGCACTTAATTCCTTCGATTTTCACTTAAACTTTATCTCCTGTGGCTTCACCATAACTTGTTTCACCGCTTCCAAATACTCACATGGGATACAAGGCACTAAATCACTTTTTGCATACTCCATCATGTGGCGGAGGCTTATTGATGCGCAGCTATATGCTCTGTCAGGTTGGTGTCTGTGGTGAGATGTATGAGTGATGGGAAAGTTTCTGTTGGATAATGGAAATTCAAGTTGGCAGGTGAACAACTCTTTTTGTACTATTATAGGTAAAACGAGTATGATTGTTGTAGGAATATGGATTAGGCTCGAGATTATTATCAATAGAATACAATGAGGTGCAAAATGGTAGAGAAAAACGAAAAAAAATTAGAAGCAAAAGATTACGCAGTAAGAATTCAGCGGTTGGTCGATGAGTTTCAAACCAATATTCATGAGCATTTGAACGAGAACTATGTGAACTCAACAAAATGGTCCGATCGGCTTGCTGACAATGTGGCTAGTTTTGTAGGTAGTTGGAAATTTATTAATATTTTCTTGAGTTTCTTAGCGTTGTGGGTAATTTTAAACACCTTAGCGCTTACAAAAATTATTCATTTTGATGAACCTCCCTATATTTTATTGAATTTATTACTATCATTTCTTGCTGGTTTCCAAGCACCCATTATCATGATGAGCCAAAATAGGCAATCAGCAAGAGATAAGAAAGAAGCAATAATTGACTTTGCGATTAACTACAAGGCAGAACAAGAAATAGATGATATGCAAGGGCATTTGCACCGACTTGAGAATAGTTTTGACAAGTTTAGGGACGAATACAAAAGTGATATGGCAGAGCTTAAGAAATTGCTGAGTCAATAAGAGTAACCATGTAGGTAAAACGTAAGGGTTAATCGCTTTTGAACAGGTTACGGATGCGGGATCGTTAAAGTGAATAAAAATATTCGCACACAAGAGCTGAATGAGCTTACACATTGAATTATAATTTATGCTTTCTTTAGGGTGACTCGTATGCCTATATAAATCAAGGATACAGCGCGCAGCGGCGGGTAGGAATCAAGTAACCTATGTTCCCTCATACGGTGCACGTGGAGTGCGTGGTAAGGATATATCGAGAGGATTGACGCACAGAGTATTTAATATACAATTTTGATTGACGTTATAAATCAAATGTTATAAAATGTAAATAACAGATCCCACCTGCACCTCTTAACAATGTGTCCCAAGGTGGGGCATTTTTATTTTTAGGGAGTTTTTTAATGAATCAAGGAAAACTATCCTACCCTTTAAAGAAGCCAACAACTTATAAGCAACAGATCGAGCGGCTTATTTCAAGAGGTGTGATTATTCATGATTCCGACAATGCTATAAGTGTATTAAAACGTATTAGCTATTATCGATTGACAGCATATGGATTATCTATTAAGAAAGATTCAGATCAATATATACCAAACACTACATTTGAACATATTTATCGCCTTTATGAGTTTGATTCTAAGTTAAGAGTGCTTTTATTAAGCATTTCTGAATATGTAGAGATCTCTTTTCGTACTCATTTAATCTATGATTTAGCGCACAATTATGGTGAATTGGGATATCGTGAGAGGACTAACTTTAATAGTATAAACCATAGTAGTTTTTTGGAGAAATTAGATAAGTTATTGGCGGACGCAAAAGAATTATTCATTTCACACCATAAAAATAAGTACAGTGGTCAGTTTCCAATCTGGGCTGCTTTTGAAGTGATAACGTTCGGGATGCTATCTACATTGTTTAAAAGTTTGAAAACAACCGATAAAAAGCGAATAGCTAAAAATTATTACAATGTTAGTTATTACAACAAAATCCCTACTTGGTTGCATTCGATCTCAGTTTTACGTAATCGATGCGCACATTACAATCGAATATATAACAAGACGTTGACCATTGCTCCGAGTTTGCCTGACGAATCAAATCACCTTAAGATCGACAACAACCAACTTTTCGCTATTATATATATTCTAAAAAAACTAATCACAGATCGTAGCGAGTGGAACTCTTGGGTAACACAATTAGAAGCACTGATTGAAGCATACCCAGAAGTTGAACTAAAATTGATAGGATTTAAGGAAAATTGGGTTGAAATATTAAGAAATAACGAATTATAATCTTCCTTAATTATGAAATCTTACGAACACATACTCGCTGACAAATAGATGTCGGCTATTTGTAATATAATGGGGAAAAATAATGTCGAATAAAGGAATTCCCAGTTGATATGTGGAATAAGTTTAGAGGACTATTAAACCATGATAGGAGCATACATACAGATGGCAAATGAAAAATCAGTATCTAGCATTGAAGACAAACTATGGGCAGCTGCAGACAAACTTAGAGGTAGTATTGATGCCTCCAAATATAAAAATATCGTGCTAGGGATCGTATTTCTTAAGTACATATCCGATCGATTCGAGCAAAGATACAACGAACTTGTAACAGAAGGTGACGGCTTCGAGGATGATCGTGATGAATATGAACGTTTTAATGTATTTTATGTCCCTGCGAATGCACGTTGGAAATTCATTATTGAGCATGCGACTAAGCCTAACATAGGTCAAATCATTGACGAGGCATTTATTGCAATTGAGAAAGAGAACAAGAATCTCGCTGGGGTTCTACCTAAAATCTATTCAGGATCAGATATTGATCAACGTAGAATAGGCGAAGTCATTATGGTATTTGAAAACTCAAATACGCTATTGATCGAAGAGGATGCACTCGGACGAGTATATGAATATTTTCTTGGCAAATTCGCCTTTATCCTAGGCGCTGGTGGCGGAGAGTACTATACACCTAGCAGTGTTGTAAGACTGTTAGTAGATATGATCGAACCCTATGAGGGTACGATTTATGATCCATGTTGCGGTTCAGGTGGAATGTTCGTCCAAGCTCAGAAATTCGTTAAAGCACATGGTGGCAGCTCGTTCAAGCTTTCTGTATATGGACAGGAATTAAATGCGGAGACGAGAAGACTAGCAACAATGAATCTTGCCATTCGTGGCATAGAATCAAACTTAGGTAAAACCCATGAGGATACATTCCATTCCGATCAATTCAGAGATGAAAAGTTTGATTATGTTCTTGCCAATCCACCATTTAATATTAGTGACTGGGGACAAGATAGTTTACTAGATGATCAACGTTGGAAATGGGGCATTCCTGCTAAGAACAATGCCAACTATGCTTGGTTGTCTCATATGCTGAATAAGCTTAAGCCTTCCAAAGGTGTTGCTGGGATTGTATTAGCAAACGGTTCGCTATCTTCATAAACTGCTGGAGAAGGTACGATTCGCACCAAATTTATTGAAGAAGACTTAGTTGATTGTATTGTAGCAATGCCAGATAAACTATTTTATACAACAGGCATTCCAGTTTGCTTGTGGTTTCTTAGACGAGGTAAGAAACGTAAAGGTGAAGTTCTATTCATTGATGCTCGGAACATGGGGGTCATGATAAGTCGTAAATTGCGAGAGTTGACGGATGATAATATTTCGATGATTTCAGATACCTACCATAAGTGGTTGAAGAATGATAGTTATGAGGATGAGGTTGGATTCTGTAAATCGGTAGCACTAGAGGAAATACAAATGCACGATAATGTTCTAACTCCAGGTCGGTATGTTGGGGTTAAGGAAATCGTAGATGATGAACCATTTGAGGGGAAAATGGAGAAGTTGGTTTCGGAGCTATCTGACTTGATGACGGAGTCTTCTGTTCTTGATGAAAAAATCAAGAGGAGTCTGGGGGCGATTGGGTATGAGTTTTAGTTCAAGCTATAAAATACAATATAAATTTGCTAACATCTGTAGAGTTATTAACGGTAGAGCATATAAACACAAAGAATTATTAGAAGCAGGCAAATATAGAGTTCTTAGAGTAGGGAATTTTTTTTCAAGTGATAAATGGTATTATTCAGACTTAGAACTAGATGATGACAAATATTGTGAGAATGGAGACCTGTTATATGCCTGGTCAGCTTCTTTTGGCCCTAAAATTTGGGATGGCGAGAAAGTTATCTATCACTATCATATATGGAAACTTGAACCGTCTAATCATGTCAATAAAGAATTTTTATACTATTGGCTATTATACTCAAGGGAAAAAATGTTATCTGGGGTTCATGGTAGTGTAATGGGACACCTTACAAAGAGTAGTTTCGAGAAACAAGATATTTCACTTCCACCTCTCAATGAACAAAGAAACATTGCTTCCATCCTCTCAGCACTTGACAACAAAATCGAACTCAACAACCGCATGAACCAAGTCTTGGAGCAAATGGCGCAAGCGATCTTCAAGCAATGGTTCGTGGACTTTGAGTTCCCAAATGAAAATGGTGAACCCTATAAGTCTAGTGGCGGAGAGATGGTTGATAGTGAATTGGGGATGATACCTAAAGATTGGAGTATTAAAGTCTTGTCTGAAGTATCACAAATAATAGATTGTCTGCATTCCAAAAAACCTGATAAATTGGAAAAGGGAAAGTTACTTCTTCAAGTATGGAATATTGGTCAAAATGGTAGTTTAGACTTGGAAAAGAAATATTTAATTAGTGAAGAAGACTACCGGAAATGGACAAGTAGAATAGAAGTTCAAGAAGGTGATTGTGTAATAACAAACGTTGGAAGAGTAGGTGCAATAGCACATATTCCTATTGGTCTGAAATGTGCTATTGGGAGAAATATGACAGCCATCAGATCAATAGAATGTTCGTCCTCGTATATATTAGAAAATCTATTGAGTGATATGAGATCGCTCATCCGACGATTATTGAAGGAATACAAATACCCACCTGATGAAATCCCAAATGCAACAGAATTAGTAATCAGACAGGCTGAATTGCAAATGAAGAATAATCTGTATACTACTGATTACTATCGGATTAGTCATTCCATTGCTGCTGATGGAAAAGTGACTTACTAGCAGGATTAAGCATTGATTGTAAGCATTGATTGAAAGGAGAGATCAAAATGGCAGAATTGAAATTTGAAATCACCCAAAATATCGGAATCTTATCCGAATCCTCAAAAGGCTGGAGTAAGGAACTCAATCTCATCTCATGGAATGATCGTGATCCCAAGTATGATATCCGAGAATGGTCGCCTGAACATGACAAGATGGGCAAAGGAGTTACGTTATCGAAGGATGAGATTATTGCGCTACGGGATATGTTGAATGGGTTGGAGTTGTAGGATATTAGAGTGAAAGGAGGTTTCCCTTGAAATTCGAAGAAGAATATCCGTCCTTAGAATCCTATTGGCGAGCTGTCATATTGTTTGGCAGAAACAGTGCATCCTATAAATTTGCCATGGCTAAATCTTTAATCGAATTGCTTCCAAGTGGAAAATCCTTCATCACTTTAGATGAATTAGCTGTACCTTTTTCTAACCATCTTATATCCCACCTAAAACTCTCTGATAAACAAGCAACTTCTCAATCAAGCACAATGCTAACAGCATGTCGGCAATTTATTGCTGGGAAGATTACTCATGAACAACTGATTCAGCAAACAGTAAGATATGGTTTTGTGAATGTTCTAGAGGCATTTCATGTTGTGAATCAAGGTGATATTCCAGTGAAATTCTTCGAGAGTGATAGAAAATCAAAGCAAAAAGGTATTGTCATAACTGACGATTTATTCAAACTCACAGAAACAAATCAATTTACAAATTTCAATTTTGAAACTGAAGCCAGATGGAGACTAGTTGAAACTGCATGGTCTATTGGAGTTGCACCTTCTCTTATACAGGTTCAGCATGAGATAGACTCTAATCTCTTTTACATAAACGATAAGCAACGAAGAATAGATGTCACCTCAGGGCGTGATGCTTTAAACGGTTATCAAAAGGGGAAATGTTTTTATTGCTTTGATGATATAACTGTTGATCCTTTATCTGATAACTTAGCAGATGTTGACCATTTCTTCCCTCATATGATACAACAGGAATTAAACACTAATCTTAATGGTGTCTGGAATCTAGTATTGGCTTGTAAATCCTGTAATAGAGGGGCAAGCGGTAAGTTTGCAAGAGTTCCTTATACTAAGTATCTAGATCGATTACATAAGCGTAATAGTTTTATGATTGACAGCCATCATCCACTTAGAGAAACGCTTATAAATCAAACTGGCAAAACTGAATCTAAACGAGCAAAATTCTTAAGTGAAATTGATAGACTAGTCATAAATAAACTAATCCATCGCTGGCAGCCAGTATATGAATATGAAGCAGCATTTTAAATTATGAATGAGTGAGGGATATGGATGATGGTTTATAATAAGTTAATACGTGATAAGATACCACAAGTAATTACTGCTTCAGGAAAGAAAGCAGATATTCGAACTCTTGATTCAATTGAATATTCAAAGATGCTTGACGTGAAACTTCAAGAGGAGCTTGACGAATATAATAATGCTGATAATGCGGATCAAGTTGCAGAATTAGCAGATTTAGTTGAAGTGGTTTATGCGATATTGGAGAATAGTGGAGTAAGCATTGAAGAGTTTGAGAGGCTAAGACTAGCTAAACTGGAGGATAGAGGAGGATTTAGAGAGAAGTTATTACTGGTTAAGGTTGAATAATATATGGAGAAAGTAGAGGGCATCTTATGAATTATATCTGTTTTTAATTTAAATCAAACGATCAACCCGAATAATGTATTAATCTGATCAACCGTTGAAAGAGCAGTCGAATTATTTCCGATCTGCCCTTTTCTAATCATATGCATAGCCTCGATTCCCTTTATCGTCCGTTCAGCGGTCAGAAACGATATGAACCCTAACATTGGGTGTGTAATCTTCTTTATGAAACGATGATCTTGTTCCACAATGTTGTTTAAATACTTTGTTTGTCTAATCAAGGTTTCTTTCGATAGGGTCTTTTCATTGATTAATTGTTGAATTGCTGGAGGATAAGCTGGATTCTGATCGACGGTAATAACGCGCGGCAATTGATTGTGAGGTGAAGTCAAAGCCTTCTTGAACAATCGTTTGGCTGCGGGAGCATCACGATGAGTAGCTAGCATAAAATCAATCGTATTACCCATTGAATCCACTGCCCTATAAAGATATTTCCATTTTCCTTTGACTTTGATATAAGTTTCATCTTCTCTAAAAGAGTCGTTAGTAGAATTTAAAAAAGGACGAATTCGTTTGTCTATTTCGGGTCCGAATTCATGGACCCATCTCATGATCGTCGTGTGAGAAATATGTAATCCGCGTTCGCTCATCATTTCTGCAATATCTCGATAACTTAAGCTATATTTCAAATACCATCTGATAGTTAACAAGATGATATCCTTTTCGTAATGTTTCCATTTGAAAATATCCAATGTTGTCTTCAATGTAATGTACTCCATCCTCTGTGTTCGTTTAGATCCAATGCACCATGGATGAAGTTATTGCACCACAACCGAAAAAACGATTTGACTTTTATGCTCAAAACTTTTGGGAAGTTGAGCATGAAAGTCTTTTTTTATTGACATACAAGAAAATTAAGAGAAAAAATCTCTTCAGGAGGTATTCGATATGCTTATAAGATTCAGCGTTGAGAACTTCAAATCCTTTAATGATAGACAAGAGCTTGTCATGATTCCGGCTAAAAAACTTAAAACCAATAAAGAACATGTGATTGCTTTTAACAAGGTGTCATTGCTTCGTAATGCAACCATATATGGGGCGAATGCTTCAGGTAAAACTAATATTATTGATGCGATTCGATTTGCGAAGCATGTGATCACAAAGAAAATTCCTATGGAAGCCAGCAAAATGTATTGCCGAGTTTTCTCTGAAAATCAAGAAAAGAAAAGCAAATTTGAATTCGAAATTTATAAGAATGGCAAGTTTTATGCTTATGGTTTCAGTCTTTTAATGAGTGAGCAGATCATAAAATCTGAGTGGCTTTATGAACTATTACCATCAAAAAATATTCAGACCATGCTCTTTGAAAGAGAGACTGATAATAACAGACTTGAACTTGGCGAGAATCTGATCCTCGACGAAATTGACACCATGCGTTTTAAAACCTATAAACTGGACTTTGAAGATAACAACACAGGTTTGTTTATTAGAGAGATGAACCGAAATAAGAAGATGAATAAAGAATCGAAACTGACCTTCTTCAGGGATGTCTTTGAATGGTTTGATGAGGATCTGGTAACGATATTCCCAGACCAACCTATTACCGACTTTGAGTTTTCAGAAGAGTCTGACGGCACAAGAAGATTATTTGACCTGCTGGACATATTAATCAGCAACGAAAAGAATAAGATCTATGTGATTGATGAACTGGAGCGAAGCCTGCATCCGAAGCTGACTTATAAGTTCTTAGAACTCTTCTTTGAGCACCTTAAGGATAATAATACGCAGCTTATTTTTACAACCCATGAATCGACTATTATGGATCAAGAGCTCTTAAGACGAGATGAAATCTGGTTTGTGGAAAGAAACAAAGACAATGGTTCACACATTTACTCACTGGATCGTTTCAAAGAGCGCTATGATAAAAAATTGAGTAAGGCATACCTAGAAGGTAGATATGGTGCAGTGCCAGTGCTGAAAAACTTTTCGGACATGGTGGGTGATGACGAATGAGCCCACTGAGAGAATTCAGGTCACTGACGACTAGATTTGAAGAGTATATTGTGCCAAATACAGAGAGTCTTTTTGAAAATGAAAAAGTAAGTAACTCACATACATGTGCAAGTCGATTGTTTTCTGAAATATCAGGAACTAATCCTAAATCGGGGTCGTTTTTCAATAAGTTAAAGGGCGGTATTGACCTTGCAATCGAGCAAGAGAAGGCGTTGGAACAAGGCATTATAAGAATGGCTACAGAGATTGGATCGAATGTTGGGGTTCTGATTGAGCAGATGAGAGAAGATCCGCGGGATGTTTTATAGAAGGTTTAGACCATTTTCGTGACTCTACGGAAATGGTTTTCTGTTCATATATCCTAAATTCACACTCTGGATACCACATCCAATTTCTAACGAAAACATGAGTAATTCGTTAACGTTTGTTATATCAGTGTTATAATAAAAATGGAAATTTATATGCAATGGCTCCGTGTAATGACCCCCATTGTCAAGACACGAATTTCAATAAAATAAGTTATGTCCTCCTCTGCTTGAAATGGGTGCTTTAGTCATCCGATTACGATGCTTATGCTAATACATGCTGAGATTAGGCTGTGGATAGATAGCGTAAATGCCCATCAGCCTCATCAGACGTCGTACACGCTTGCGATTTACATCCCAGCCCTGCTCCTGAAGCTTTGCAGTTATGCGTCTGTAGCCGAAGAAGGGACGCTTGGTATAGAGCATATCGATCTCATGCATGAGTTGAATATTCTCTTGGCTTTCCTGGCGATCCACCGGTGCTCGATACACACTCGTACGATTTACTTGAGCCCAGATTTTTTTTTGAGCCAATTGACTTCAACCGTGAGTTGGCCAACCAGCTTCTCTAAATTCTCTTGTTTCGACTCGTATTCTTTCTGGATCTTCTCGACCTCACTCGATCCTATTTCGAACACCATAGAAGCCCGTTCTAATAACTCAGACTTCCACCGATTGATCATGACCGGGTTCAATTCATATTTGGCTGCAAGCTCATTGACGGTATGCTCTTCCCGCATGACCTCAAGTACAACCTTCGTTTTGAATTCTGGGGTATATTGGTTTCTCTTCTCCATAGTTTGATTTTAGCTTATTGATCACGCTCCTGTGTCTCACCCTATGGGAGCATTATAGTATGGCTTGAAGAATCCGCTGAGAATGCTAGTAAACTAGTTAGACGAGGTAATGACAACCCCTATGCAGAATCAATATTAAGAACCTGCAAGTATCGTCCTGATTATCCAGCAAAGGGATTCTCGGATCTAACTGAATCAAGAACCTGGGTATTGTCATTCGTCCGATCAGGTATTCGAACAACGCAATAAAGTTTATGAAGAAGCAAGATCCTTACATCCTGAAAGAGGGTCCAGAGAAATTCGAGACTGGTCGCTGGAAGAAGAAGTATGGCTAAACCCTGAGAGAATCAGTCTGACAAAAATCGGAAATATACGAACTTCTTAACTCATACATATTCTAGAGATCTGCGACAACTTGTTTGACAATTACCGAGGGATGATAAATATTTTATTTTTAACTTTTAAAAGAATTTTATATATTTGAAATTTATGTTAACATAATGTTAATTTAGTAACTAAAAAATGACACTATACTATGATGAGAACATCTACATCATGATGTCAAGAAAATGACGCTCTGTAGTTCAACTTTCAGGAACATGTGTAATTAATTAGAGAGTTATATATCATTGAATACACTGATATTCATGATGAATTATTTTGCGAAAATATTAAATATTAATGAAGTAATGGAGAGTATACCTCTAGTGGAGAGCAATTCAGTATTCTTCACATTATGTTCTACATTTGAACAAGTGGTTGAAGCAATGGGAACACCAAGTTCAATAATTGGCGATACATATTTTTATAATTATTCAACAGTTTCTTTTTCTCAAAACAAAGTAAGAGGCTGGGAATATGATCTTATACATCTTAATAAGGTTGTTCTATGTTAACATCTCGTGTAAAATCTCAAAAAAATGGGACGAATACGGATCGAAAAACACCTGTGCAAGTCAATTGATGTGAGACAAGTACGTGTCACAACTAAATTCCTTACCTGTATATGAATGTCCAGTGATGATGTATATGGGAATATCATTATCATGGAGGATTACACCTTGAAAATTCAGAAAATTCAGAAATTTTTCTATGATTACCATGGTAAGTTTTGTGTTGAATTTAGCTGTCAATTTTCTTCTTCCCATTTGAATTGACCTTCTTTACTGACAGATTGCTGTCTTTTTATGATATCAGGTTCACTTAGGATTTCGAAAATTTTCTCTGGTTTCAGGGGGAGATTATAGACGAGAGATGTATTATTTTTATAGATAAAACTCCAAAAAAATAACGTACAATATCACGTTAAAAGGAGAAATACAATGAGGAAAGTATTAATTATAATTTTGATTTTATCGTTAGTTGTTCCAATATACAGTATTCAAGCAGAAAATGAGCCGATTAAGGTTTATGTTGATGGCAATCCAATCAACTTCACAGGTCATCCATTTATAGAAAATGGAACGACTCTTGTGCCTTTTAGACCTGTTTTTGAAGCCTTAGGATTAACTGTTGAGTGGAATGCTACCAGTAAGACAGTGACAGGAAAGAAACAAGGACTAGAAATAAGTTTGAAACTTGGGAACAAAATTGCACTAGTTAATGTTAAAAATAATGAACTGCAAGTTGCACCCAAGATAGTCAGTAACACAACGTTCGTGCCATTAAGGTTTATTGGTGAAGCAACTGGTAATCAAGTAGTTTGGGATAGTGTAAAAAGGACTGTTTCGATTGCAGGAAGCTTCGCGCCTCTTTCTAAGACAACGGCTTCTAAAGGAACTGTCACTAGATCCTTTGGTAGCTTAGTTTCAAAAATCAAAATTGCTTCTGAATACATAGGAGGTTATGATCGGGAACTCTTTAAACACTGGATAAATGAAGATAAGAATAGTTGCGATACTCGTGATGAAGTTCTAATCAGTGAGTCATTGACTCCCGTAACAATAGGAGCAAATTGTTTGCTAAGTGGGGGCAGTTGGTACTCGTCATTCGATGACGTGACCACGATAGACCCTAGCAAATTTGATATTGATCATCTTGTTCCTCTTGCAGAAGCTTGGAGAAGTGGTGCCCATGCGTGGGATGCTTCGACTCGGCAAGCATATGCTAATGATCTCAACAACAAATTTTCGCTGATCGCTGTAACGGCAAGTTCTAATCGCTCGAAAGGGGACAAAGATCCTAGCTCCTGGCTTCCTCCTAACAATGAATATATTTGCGAGTACGTCTATATGTGGATAGATGTGAAAGGGACGTGGTCGCTGACTGCGGATGAAAAAGAAATCAAGAAAATCAAAGAGGTATCTGTTGACTGCAACATCGAAACACTTGTTTTTAATCCTAAACCGCAAACACCTACACCAACACTTAAACCAACAACAACTCCCACTCCAGCGCCGTCAGTTTCTTCGACATGCGAACCTAATCAAGTGGATATCAACACAGCAAAAATTGGAGATTTGAAGCGAATTAAATACATTGGTGATGCACGGGGTATACAAATGATTACCCTTCGACCGTTCAAGAATGTGGACGATTTAATACGAATTAGTGGAATTGGTCCTAATAATCTTAAAGAGATCAAGGCAGAAGGAATTGCTTGTGCGAATGAATAGATTAAAACAGCTTATTTAATGAAATAGTATGATTCAAGAAGACAAAGAACATTATTTTACTGCTAACTTTGGTATGGATAACAACAATCACACTTGGCATATGAAACTGTCAAAACAGTAAGTACTTGACGGTTACAACAATTCAATTTAGTTTAAAAGTAAGAAAGAGAGCAGGGCATATAATTATAATAAATAGGGATTTTAACGGCAAATTGCGTTTATATGACCCACAAACTAGCAAAACTTTTACTGATAATGATGTTCCTAAATATTTTAATGATATTAAATATGTAAGAACGATTATTGGGAAATAATATAACACTCCACCTGCAATTCTAAGAATTGATGACAAAGAATTTAGTCTTGAAATGGTTAATAGTATAATGGAGAAGGTGAAATAATGAATAAGAAAGAGATTTTAAAGTTTGCTAAACAAGAAGGATATGACGATATTTCATATATTGGTAAGTGGAGAGAATTTGAAGTATATGAACCGCTTTTTGATTTTGAAGATGTTTCTTACGTTGGGTTGCCGTTTATAATACTTGTTACAGGCGATACAATTAGAATGTCCACACCAGAAGAATCACTTGAACATAATCATGAAATGGATTAAAAGTTAATATAGGAGGTCAAGAAAATGCAATATAAAAGCAGTAAGTTTGAAATAAAAGCAATTACGGAAAACATGTTTGAGGGGTATGCTTCTTATTTTAACAACATGGACAGTTATGGAGATGTAATTCAAAAAGGCCATTATATTACCTATGAGGAATTGAAACAGAATGACTGATGAATACCGCGTGAACGTGTATGAGCCATTATCCGTAATGACCCCCATTGTCAAGACACGAATTTCAATAAAATAAGTTATGTCCTCCTCTGCTTGAAAGGGGTGCTTTAGTCATCCGATTACGATGCTTTGGCTAATACATGCTGAGAATAAATGTCATTAGGATGTGCATCGTCGAGTGATTACTTTGAAATGCCCTTTTAAGACAGGTCATTACGAAGCCCTTTTCCAAGGTGCTGGACAATTCATAATCAATGATCTTGCGGCTGTACCCGTCAATGATGATGAATACATACATGAATCCTTTACCCATTCGAAGGTAGGTGATGTCGATTTCCCCAAACGTGGTTCGTTCGATTTACTTGAGCCCAGATTTTTTTGAGCCAATTGACTTCAGCCGTGAGTTGGCCAACCAGCTTCTCTTAATTCTCTTGTTTCGACTCGTATTCTTTCAAGATCTTCTCGACCTCACTCGATCCTTTTTCGAACACCATAGAAGCCCGTTCTATAAACTCAGACTTCCACCGATTGATCATGACCGGGTTCAATTCATATTTGGCTGCAAGCTCATTGACGGTATGCTCTTCCCGCATGACCTCAAGTACAACCTTCGTTTTGAATTCTGGGGTATATCGGTTTCTCTTCTCCATAGTTTGATTATAACTTATTGATCACGC
>CAMCVV010000033.1 GCA_945881905.1 Paenibacillus alvei | reverse complement strand
AATCGTTCTTGGATGTGCGCATCATTGGTCACTGCGCGATAACCATGTTCAGCATACATTTGCATGCCTGGGAAAGCAGCGAACAAGTTTGTTTCTGCACCGTTATCTGCCCATATTGTAGCAAACACTTCGCGAATCCCTACTTTTTTGCATGCGTTTAACCCTGCATGCGTAGCAAGCGACATCTGCACATAATGAGGAGTCACCCCGTTCCACGTCCACAAACCACCTGCAAACATAGGTGTGCTGCCAAACACGAAGTGCTTCTGCAAAAAATAGCTGAAGTCTTCTTCTTTCTGATGATAGTAATCCCAACAAATCATTTGCGTTTTTTTGTTTACACGATCAATAATCGATTGAGGCACTTCTGCATCGAAATCATAATAATCTTTGGTCTTTGAACCCATACGGAAATACATATCGCTCCACATCATTGGTTGCAAGCCATATCGATCTGTGATCTCAATAACTCGATTGAGGTGTTCATTCATCATTTCAAATCGATCGCGATATCCATGCTTTTGCAAGTAATTCCCTGTGCCGAGAAAGAAGGCTTCATCCATACCTATGTGAATCCGTTTACTGCGAAATGGAGAAGATATTGCTACAATCATCTTTTCAATGAGCTCATAGGTTTTTTCAGCACCGATCATAAAAATATCCGATGTGTCTGTGTAAGCTGATTCGAAATCCCACTTATTCACATGACTTACATGTGCAAGTGTCTGTATACATGGAATCACTTCTATACCAAATAGTTCAGCGTAATCGTCAATTTGTTTCAACTCTTCAAAACTATATTTGCCGCGCATATAACCAAAATAAGGATTGTCGGCAACAGTGTACACATCTTCTGTATATAACATGAATCCATTCAAACCTAATATCGCCATATGCCGCAGTAGTTTTTTGATACTTTCTACAGACAGCACAGCATTGCGTGACACATCAAACATCATACCGTTGAAATCGAACTGTGGCGTCTCTTTGATCCGTACACCTTTAGATTTCTGTTGAATGGCTTCCACTAATAAGCCAAGCGCTCTAAAAAAATGAATCTTTTGATCGTATATAATTGTTGCGAATGTTGCATCACATAGGATCTCAAGGTCGCCAGGACGTTGGGTAACATGAACAGGGATACCTGCATCTGAAATCTCATATGAATAATGTTTTTCTAGTTCTTGAATGCCTGTTACCAGATCAATTGATGCATGTTGAAAGTCTAGCCGAATCAATGGTATTGCCTCCTTAATTATCCTTTAATACTCCCTGAAGTCAGACCTGAAATAATCTTTTCTTGTAATAAAGCATAGATGATCAGTACAGGAGTGATGCTATACATCACACCTACTGCTATACCGACATAATTCGTGTGGAATTGATCTCGGAATGCAACCATGCCTACAGGTAATGTTCTTAGGTTCATATCTGAAGTATAAAATTGCGCCATCACAAATTCATTCCAATTTGAGATATAGGTCAAAATAAATATGGTCACGAATATAGGCAAAGTTAACGGAACTACAATCTTCCGAAATAAATAGGTTATGGGACTGCCGTCCATAATCGCTGCTTCAAGAATTTCATCTGGAATCGAACGCATGAATGACATCATGACTACGATAGCAAAAGGAAGACCGAATGTAATGTAAGGCATAATCAGTGCCAAATACGAATTGTATATATGCAAATCCACAATAATAAAGTACAAAGGTACTAATAATACACCTGCAGGAACAGTTAATCCCATGACAATCATCGTGGTAAGGACTTGGCTCAATTTCTTAAAAAACATACGCGTTAATGCAAATGCAGCTGTAGATGCAAACCATAGTGTCACAATGGTAGAAATCACGCTCACGAGGACACTATTCAGAAAATACGTGCCAATATGTGCATCCACCCACGTATTGATGAAATTTTCTGTATATAAACCAGTCGGAGGACCCAGGGGATTAACCATAATATCTACATTCGTCTTAAACGCAGACAGTAGAATCCAAATTAATGGGATCAAGGTAAGCAATACGTATGCACATAATATCGTATGCAATGTCCATGTTTTCAATGATTTATAAATCAAGCTGAGTCTCCTCCCCATTTCTTCGTGATGAAATTCGTAATGAAGGAGATGATCAAAGTGATGATAAAGATAAGAATAGCAATCATATTTGCATAACCGTAGTTTGAACGCAAGTATGCTTGCTCAATCATATAAGTTGCCATGACATTCGTTGTACCAAACGGTCCACCTTTTGTCATTACGAGCACGATATCGAGTGATTTCATCGAACCAATAACAGATAACAGCAGAATAACCGCAAGAACTGGACGCAACATAGGAAGGATAATATATATCGCATTTTGAAATGCAGTCGCTCCATCCAAAGAAGATGATTCATGAATTTCTTTGGGAATCGCATATATACCTGTTAAGATCAATATGATATTAAAGCCAGACCATTGCCAAGCATTCACAACTAGGATAGAGATCATCGCTGTACGAGGGTCCGCTAACCAATATAATGCAAAAGCGTCTAATCCCACTGCTTTCAAGAATGAATTCAGCATCCCGATTTCAGGATCTAAGATAACGCCCCACAAGATACCGACAACTGCAGTAGATAAAATCACCGGTACGAATATCGATATTTTATAAAAAGAAGCAATCGCTTTAACTCGACTAATCAAGATAGCAATAACAACAAATAAAGGAATACTAATCACACATGTGAATAAAATGAAATACAAATTATTAATAATCGATTTCAAAAATTTGGTGTCTTTAATCGCATTTTGCAAATTATCCATTCCTGTAAATACAGGAGGGTTAATTCCATTCCAACGCGTGAACCCATGATAGAACGCTTCAACCAATGGCAAGAAAAAGAAAATAAACAACATAGTAAAGGACGGCAATACAAAAAGCGCGTAGACTTTAGGATTTCTCATCATTTTAATCAAAAATGATCCCCCCTTATTTCCGATTAACTGATAGGGATTGTCTTGAAATAGTTATTGAATAGAGTAAGTCTGAAACATATGTTCAATTTCAGACTTACTCCCTTTACCTAAGACGATGATGACTGGTATATCGTGATACGGTTTATTTGTTTTCAGCTAATGATTTGTCTTGTACTATTTGAATCTCTTTTACGACTTGTTCTGCAGTTGCAACACCACTGAGTAGCTTTTGCATGCTTTCTGCCAACGTAGCTTGAACATCCGATGACAAATACACATCAAGTGCAGCAAATCTTGCTTTTGAGCTGTTGATTGCATTCACGACATCTTTGAATGCTGGCACTAACCCTTCAACTTGATTCACATCTACTCGAATTGCTGGAGGTTGACCTGCAGTTACCATTGAATTGATAGCATATTTATCAGAAAATAATTGTGTTAATAATTCATAAGCTGCTTTCTTTTGCTCTGTATTGAGTTTCGCTGATAACGCATAACCTGCATTGTTTGCACTATTAATTGTGTTTTGTTCTACTTTACTAGTAGTTATTGAAGGGAAGGACATGAACCCGACTTGTCCAGCAAGTGTAGAATCCTTTCCATCAATCGTAGTTGCTTGCCAACTACCATCATATATAAAAAGTGTTTTCCCTTGAAGGAATTGTGCTTGTAAGTCACCGTATGGATATCCTACTGCTCCTTTTGTGAAATAACCTTGTTTAACTAGGTTTTCATATTGTTTGAATGCATTCATCATTTCAGGATCTGTCCATTTAAGTTTCCCTGCAGCGAGTCTTTCTGTTGCATCTACTCCTGCATTTCTTACCCACATCGTATTCATCATCATGGTGGTCGCCCATCCATCTTTCGCAGTCATGCCGATTGGTATTATGTCTGCATTCTTTGCTTTAGCTAGTAAACTGAGGAATTCGTCATATGTTTTCGGAAGCTCAGCGTTTAATTCTTTTAGAATCTTCTTGTTATAAAAGAAACCTTCTGCGAACATCGCTGAAGGTAAGCGATATACTTGATCATTTATTGATGCGTCTTCTAAATTCAAAAACTTCTTATCTAAACCGCTTTCTTTTAAGAAATCATTCAATGAAAGTAAATTTCCAGTAGCTTCATATTTCTCTAGATCCGTACCGCCAAACATGATAAATACATCTGGTGGTGTGTTCGCTGACATCATTGCAGGCAATTTCTCATTACGATAAACCGATGAATCATAGGTAGTTAGATTAATTTTTAGGCCAGGTTGTTTTGCTTCTAAGTCGTCGATAAGCAATGTAAGATTTTCAAGCACTTCGCCGGATTCTTGCGTAGCAATATTAAGCTCTATTGCAGATTCAACTTGTGTATCTTTGGGTGAGGTTGTTGGAGATGGCGATGTTTGTATTGTATCGGTTGAATTTTTACAAGCTACTAGGCCTACAATGATGGCCATGATCATGATGTACTTAGCAAAATGAATCATTAATTTATTCAACAACTATTCCTCCTATTAATCCTAAAAATCACTTCGATTCGCGTATACGTGTGGCCACAAGCTTTCAGCGAAATATATATAAAAAAATGAAATACCGGTAGGTTTCATTTTATTTTAAATAGAACATTGTGTCAATATTGGATATATATAGAAGTATATATTCAAACCCTTTCATCCACCTGTATGCTCTTCATGGGCGTACCCATCTCCCTGCTTCAGCATCCATCATTACGATAACATGTGAATGTAATTGTAATAAACTTGCTGGTATTTCAGTTGTGATAGGTCCTTTCAATGCGCGTTCCAACATATATGATTTAGTTGCTCCACTCGCAATGAGAACAATTGTTTTTGCTTGCAAGATACTACCTATTCCCATCGTTAGCGCATGAATTGGAATTTCATCTGGATGTTCAAAATATTTCGCATTTTGTAGACGCGTTTCTTGACTTAATGAAACGAGATGTGTTTTGTTACATATGTTGCTATACGGTTCATTAAACCCAATGTGTCCATTTATTCCAATGCCTAAGATTTGTAGATCGATCTGTCCTGCAGCTTGTAATTTAAGATCGTATTGATGACATTCTTCTTCTAGATCAGTGCAAAAACCATTTGGAATATGTGTGCGTTCTCGAGGTATATCAATGCATGTGAAGAGATGGTTGTTCATATATGTGAAATAGCTATTGGGGTGATGTTGAGGTAAACCTACGTATTCATCTAGATTAAATGAAGTGACCGACTGAAAACTCACTAACCCTTGGCGATATGCTTTAATTAATTCTTGATAAGTACCTCTAGGCGTTTCACCTGTTGCTAGGCCAAGAACTGCTTCTGGGTTTTGTTGGACAGTTGCAATAATGATTGCTGCACAAGCTTGATCTAGTTCCTGTTTGTTATGAAATACGTTCATATCCATATCATTCACTTTCCCTTTTCACGATATTTCTTGACCATATGGTAAAATTGTTCCAATTGAGAAACACTATTACAAAACCGAGAAATCATAGCTGTACTTGTAATCGAACATTCCGCTAACTGTTCAATCCCCCCATGTAAATAATTTCAGAAGTATGATTGAGGATGTAGTCAATCAGTACTTGTTCTTGTCGATTCTTTCTTGCGTTGTTCAATTATGGTTTGTAAAAGCGAATTCATGAAATGCTTCACATAAAAATTATTTTAGTAAATCTTATACTTATTATAAAAATTATTTTTATAAAAAGCAATATGTTTGTGTATAAATTTTACATTTATTTAAGTATTTATCTTTTATGGATCTTCATCACAGCATGAGATAAACTAGCGTGCAGTCCCTCTTATTTGCTTGTTCACTCTCATTCATTTGTTTTGACATTTAATTCATCTACATCATTGACCGTGTAGAGCTGGATCAGTGCTGGAATTGATTCGCCATTAACTTATGGGAATTTAACTTGTACTTCATAATCTTCATATGTTACTCAACGCAAGGGTCTCCGAAATATCTTATATTCAATCGCACATCGCTAGGTCAATGGTTTCCTTGAAACCGATATAGGGTTTTTTGCTTTGTTGTGTGGTTTTTGCTAGTATATATAATATAAATGGTAATAATATCCATTTTACACCTAGAATTGACGGAGGTTTCATCATGTTTACCAAATTATTCAGTAAAATCATCGTTACCATGTTACTCGTTACGATGATGATCTCGATCCAAGCGATCAATCCCACAAGCGCACACGCATGCAACTGCTATGCGAGTCGTGTCGATCCAGCTGCAATAAAAGTATATCAGAGCGGGCAAACGGATAGCTATAAAGAAGCGCGCGACGAAGAGAAGTATCAGATCCGGAAAAAGGCAGGAATGTAACAAGACGATCACAGCGAGGGAAGTAGTGGAAATAGCAATCTATCTGGAAATCCAAGGTCATCCAAAGACTTAGAAAACCGTGAGGGAGAGACACAAACCCGGAGGTATTACGATAACACAGGCAAAGCAGATGAGGACATAGACTATACGGATCACAATAATCCAAAGACACATCCTAAAGTTCCACATAGGCATAAATGGGATTGGTCCGGAGGCTATCCCAGTCGAGGAGGTCAATTCTAGAATGAGTGATAAATTCACATATAACGACATCGTTCAATCCCTGATAAGTCATTGTGAAATACAATTTACATATCTGGATCAAGACTACTGGATCACGCCTAATCCTAATCAAACGGCATGGGTAGTATACAAAGCTAACGATGAGGCATCTGAACAGAGTTATGACACTTATCAACAGGCGCTACAGGAAGCTACAATCATCGGGAAACCGCTAGAAGAAATCTTCAGAAGCGAGCTGTATACCTATATATCCGGAGTAATTTACTGGTAAACACGCACCTCATGTCCATGATCGAACTGTTCCTGGTGAGGTTAGACATCCGAGACCCGACGAAATGCCACGAAAACCATAACTATAGGAGGCAATCATGGATTTCCTGAATAAGCACCAGTTTCAACTATGGAGGCCGAACCGAATTCAACAGTGGTACGCCAATCAACTTACGCTTGAAAATAGGCACTTGCCCTCACTTTTTCCCTCAAACAACTACAAACTAAAACAAATCTAATTTGTTAGTGGTTGGAGCTTGAGAAGTTTAAGAGAATAACTCCAGCAATGATGAAGGCAATTGCAGTGATGCGAGCAATAGATACAGGGTCCTTATAGATAATCATTCCTAAGATTGCCGTTCCAGCCGCACCGATTCCAGTCCAAACCGCATAAGCGGTTCCAATAGGTAGAACCTTTAGTGACCAAGCGAGTAACGAGAAACTTCCCGTTGAAAATAAAAAAAATCCTATGCTCGGCCAAATTTTCGTAAAGTTATTTGAGAGTTTAAGCATCGTCGCAAAACCCACTTCAAGAAGGCCTGCTGTGATGACTGCAATCCATGCCATTTGACGCTCCTTCCTACACGTTAAATATCCTGCTCACGCCATGCCATAATCATCGATGGCATGGAGGCATAAGCAAACAGTGTGGCAATCATGAGATAACTTCCATCATTGCCTTCTGGTTGAAACATCTTTAATTCAGGCCCAAAAAACATTAACAATAACAGTCCAAGGACTACGTAACCCATTACATAGTAGGCATATCTAATCGACGTATTACGAACCTGTATTTGGCGCTCATCTAGTAATTCATCAGGTGCATCTGCAATTGACCTCACGCTGATACGCAGGAGTGAGTAGCCGCCTAAGACTGCAAAAACAAAGAATATCGCTGTGACACTATAAATAACAATTTCTGCTCCATTAGATAAAGTCATATTTGTTTTCAAAGTTGGCCAATAGCTTCCCAGCGAAATAAGAACTAAGCCAAGTGACATTAGGATCACTAAGACTCTTCTATTTCGCTGTGGCCTCAGCAATCTGAATTGTGAGTTTTCATCATTTAACAGAGCCTTAACGCCCTTTTCGGTGACTCCCTCAAACCAATAAATCTTGTTCTTCTTAGACATCATTATTTTCCTTTCTTAAATGGATTTAGCGAAAAGAGCTCTGATACCTTCGATCCGGTTGTAGACCGGTTCTTCGGGGTTGCGACTCAAAAATATTATAAATTCTTTTTCGTATTATTTCAACAATGAAAAAGGAAGTGTCGCCCTATAAGCTGGTAATTGAGAGCCTGCTTTGACTCATGGCTTGATTGGAATGAAACTTGTTTCACAGCCGCCACAAACAAGTTTACACCAGAAGCTTCGCGTAATCGTGCTCTAAGCTCTTCTAGCCAAAGCATGGCTTGCAGATGCAACAACATCTGATGAACAACTTCCTTCAAAGCGAAGCAAACGTGCGATAGAAACAGTTGCTGACGATGCTAGCTTAGGACATATTATATATGAGTACAACAAGAATCCTACTATTGGAAATGCCATCTTTGCTATGTGGGATGCAGTAGCAGTTGCTATCCCTGTTGTCCCCGGTTCTTACACGGCTAAAGGTGTTAAAGCCATAGCGGATAAAGTAACAGAAACAAAAGTTGTTGGAAATATTGTTCAAAGTTATTCCCATCACGTCATTCATAGAGCAATATCAAAAGATGATGTTGGTGTAACTCCTAAATCAATCCTAGATACTTTAAGAAATCCAAAACAAAAAAAATCGAATTATTACGTATTTCCTTAACAGCTCAAAGACCTGATCTGTTATGGGTTTTTGAAGTCGATGAAATGATTGAAGTAGATGATATACTAGGTGGAGAGTTGCAAAGTGCAGTATGTGATCATTTCCTGGAATTCGGTAAAGATCCTGGTGGAATTAGACATCCAAGACCCAACGATATGCCACGAAAACCATAACTTTAGGAGGTAATCATGAATTTTTGGGATCCTGATCAGTTCAAACTTTGGAAACCGAACCGAATTCAACAGTCGTACGCCAATCAACTGGAGGTAAGGCTGAATCCTTTGAACTGGCTTCAACAGTGGTACTCCGATCAATTATCTCAACATGACGGTAATTCTGTGGATATTAGGATTGATACTAGTGATCATCCCGGGTGGAAGTTTGAAGTTAAACTGGAAGGTACTGCTTTAGAAGGAGTACCTTTCAAAGAAATAAACATAGCCCGCAGTGAACATGAATGGTACTTTTGCAGAATATTTAATGGGAGATTTGATGCATTAGGCGACACGTTCAAGTTGTTTGAAATTCTTCAAACGTATCAGAACTGGGTAACGTCAACCGGGTCAATCGTGAACGTAGATGATACGAGAAATAGACACCTATTGCTTCAGTGGCTCCAGGAATGGCGTTGCTCTCAGTGTGAAAGGTCTTGGGAAGAATTCGTAGGTGAAATCAGGATATCAACTGATGGGAATAAAGGTTGGAGGTTGAATATCTATATTGAACAAACAGATCTAGAAGCATGTTCATTCGAAGCGTTGTCGTTCTATCATAGTCAACAGGATTGGTTACAATGTTCCGTGATAGACCTCGAGTTTCAAGGAACATGTGCTCCACTCAACTTGACACAACTCTTAGAGGTATTCCGCACATGGGCCCTAGACGTGACTTTACATCCTTAGTGGGAATCGTCCTGCTTTCTACACAAAAAAACACTTCTCGATTAAGAAAAGTGAATACGAGGTTCGATCAATTCTATTCCTCAGGAGCTTTTCTTTGCGCTTTGCCATATAAGTCTTTCATAATCTTCTTGCCAGTTGGTGTTTGTGCGAGGCCACCTTTGGCTGTTTCTCTATGCTTTTCTGGCATGGAGGTACCGACCTCGAACATCACTTGGATGACTTCGTCCGAAGGAATGACGCTGCGCACACCAGCTAATGCCATGTCAGCAGCTGCCAAGGCATTGACAGCACCGAAGCCGTTGCGAACAATGCAGGGGATTTCAACCAAACCGCCAACAGGGTCACAAATTAGACCCAGCGTATTCTTCAAAGCCAAACCTACAGCATGAACAGCTTGAGCTGGAGTTCCGCCGCGAAGCTCAGTCATTGCTCCTGCAGCCATGCCAATCGCAGAACCTACCTCCGCCTGACAGCCGCCCTCTGCGCCAGAAACAAAAGAATTATTGGCAATCACATACCCGATTGCACCTGCACAGAATAGCCCGCGTACCATGTGGTCATCGTCCCAGCCAAAACGCTCCTGGGCACTAACGAATACACCGGGAATAATCCCGCATGATCCGGCAGTCGGCGTAGCAATAATGCGCCCCATCGAGGCATTCACTTCTGAGACCGCCAGTGCATAAGCCATTGCAGTAGTAGCAATATCTCCTGCAGCTGTTTCGTTACTGCTCATGTAGCTGATGACCCGCTGAGCATCCTTACCGGTTAATCCGCTGCGCGAGGTAGTATCCTCTGTTAAACCTTTTGCCACGGCTTGCTTCATGACCTGGTAATACTCCGCCATCCGCTGGAATTCCTCTTCAGGCTTGCGTCCTGATTCTTTCGCTTGATCGGCAAGCATCAGCTCTGCAATACTCAGACCTTCCCGAACACATAACTCAGCTAGCTGCTGTAGATTATTAAATCTCATCGGAACCTTCCTTCTGTTAGATCCACCTTTTTTACATCTTGAACTGTTGCTAACGCAGCAATTTCCCGAATGAGCTCATCGCTGATTTGTGAATCCATTTCGATCACTGTCATTGCTTTGCCGCTTCGTTCCAAGCGATCCAGATCCATATGTCCAATATTAATTGAGTCACGACGAAGCACATCCACCACATCAGCAATCATGCCGGGTCGATCCATATGATAGATCACTAAAGTAGGGTACAAGGCCGTAAATTTAACATCAAAATTATCCACATTAATAATTTCAATATTGCCTCCACCAATCGATGCACCCGTAACAGTAAGCTTGCTATCCTGAGCGTGTAAAATCATTTTCACTGTGTTAGGATGGGAAAATTGACCTTTTCCTTGTTTAAATGAGTAATCTATTCCTGCTTGCCGTGCCATAATCATGGATGAAAGAATACGAGCATCATCCGTTTCGTAATCAAGTAACCCGCCAATAATAGCTAGATCCGTCCCATGACCCTGATAAGTCTTTGCAAAAGAACCATAAAAGATGATCTCAACCCGCAGTGGCAGCTCACTAAATAAATGTCGAGCTACACGTCCAAGACGAACAGCGCCAGCTGTATGCGAGCTTGACGGTCCAACCATAGACGGACCAATGATGGAAAAAACATCTTTAAATCGCATAACCATTCCTCATTTCAGCCTACTAATCAGCTAGCCACTCAGCCAGATGCTGCCGAACAAATTCATCATCATGCAGATGAGGATAATCCCGATACACACGCTCGATCTCTTCAAGTTGACCGATTGACATGACTTCTTCCCGATTGAGACACCATGTCCCCTCCAAAATGCCTTGTCTGCGTAGCACTTCATGTAATCCTGCAATACAACCAGCGAATTTATTCGCTGAATCGAAGAATGCGGCATTCACATCCGTAACCGCAATATGATTAGTCAACCAGTCCGTGTTTAGCATCTTGTCATTACGAACAAGCTTAATGGCTTCTAGCAGTTCTACTGCTTTATGGGTCCATACAGTCCAATGACCCAACAATCCACCAACAATCTTCTTCTCAACCTTGACGCCTGCAACCTCGAAACAATAAGTTGTCAACAAGTCATTAACGATATTGTCATCATTGCCGGTATAAAGAGCGATTTGATTACACCTCGTTGAATTGCATACAGCCCTAACTACATCTATAGTTTGGTAACGATTAAACGGTGCCATCTTGACTGCAGCTACACCGGGAATCTCCACAAATTCCTTCCAAAAATCATAGCTTAACACTCGCCCACCGACAGATGGCTGAAGATAAAATCCAAAGATGGGAATAATCCTAGCAATTTTTTCGATCCGCAACAACAGTTCCTGCTCTGTCCAGCTTTGCAACCCACCCATGCTGACTAAACCGAGATCATAACCTAAACCTACCGCTATTTCAGCTTCATAAAGAGCCTGATCTGTAGGTCCACAAATACCAGCTATTTGTAAAAACGGCCTAGTCAATGCTGCTTTACCCACTTCCTCAGCCGCCAATTGCAGCACTTTTTCGAACAGGTTATGCTGTTTTTCACGGATTTCAAACTGAGTCGTATGCACGCCAACTGCAATACCGCCTGCGCCAGCTGCCATATAATAACGAGTTAATGCTCTTTGCCGACGTTCATCCAACTGTCTTGCAGCATTCAACGCAAGCGGATGCGCAGGTATAACTAGCCCGTCGTGCAAGGCTGTATATTTGAGTGAAGTCAGCTCCTTATAAGTTTCCATCGTTAATATTTCCCTTCCCTCTCTTGGAAATGAGTGGGTTTATTCCAGGTATGACCATCAGCTAAGCACCAGTCTGCTGTCCAATCTAGCATTTGCTGCAACGATACACTGGGATATCCAAATAGCTTGTTGGCTTTTGCACAATTGGTTAATAATGCACTTGGTGATTCTTCACCAATAAAGCTGGCTTCAACACCAAACTTCTTCGCAAACACCAGAGCTATCCACCGCATCGAGATTGTTTCAGGTCCTGAGATATTAACTACAGTTGGTGGATTACTTACAATATTCAACGAACGAATCGCAAATTCATTCGCATCGCCTTGCCAGATAACATTTGCATTACCTGTAGCGAGGTTGATAGGTTTGCCGGCTTTAACCGACTTAGCAATCTCCAACAACACCCCGTACCGTAAATCAATCGCATAATTCAATCTGAAAATAGTCATCGGCGTTCCATATTTATGTGAAAAATGTTCAAAAATCCGTTCGCGTCCTAAACAGGATTGTCCGTATTCTCCGATCGGTCCAGTCGAATGCTCTTCTGTAGGACCACCTGATGTAACTGTTGTAAATGGGTAGACATTCCCAGTGGAAAAAACAACAATACGTGAATTTTTATATTTCTCAGCCACTCGCCCTGGTAGGTATGAATTCATCGCCCAAGTAAAATGCTCATTGCCCATTGTACCGAATTTGTTGCCTGCCATATAGATGACGTTTCTCACCTCGGGAAGCTGTTGCAGCTGTTGATCATTCAATAAATCAACAGAGATTGTCTTCACTCCATCTGCTTCTAGCTCATCCTTTAAGCCTAACGAAGAAAATCGTGAGGCACCTATCACCTGTTTGTTCACTCCTGCTTCCTTAATTGCGTTCATCGCTAATCTGGCCAAGCTTGGGCCCATTTTCCCACCGATACCCAGCAACATGATGTCCCCATCCAACGCAGCAATATCCTTAATCAAAGCCTCAGATGGCTTAGCAAGCTTTGCTTCTAATTCCATAATATTGTTCATACAGACTCCTTTCGTTTGTTAAGCTTTAGCTTTTATTTTAAAGAGATTCCATATTAAAGACAAGTCTTTAAAAAGACTTTATATGACAAGAAAATTAATCTGAACTCTAACCCAAAGGAATTAATCCTTCAAATCTGATCCAGAAAATCAAATTGGAAAATTTGTCGCGGACGTCCTTTAGGCATTTTTTCCATGGCGCTCGATTGAACTAGCCCTTGATCTGACCATTCGAGCAGTAAACGATGTGTGCTTCTGACTGTTATATTTAGCAATAAGGCCAATTCCTGCACATGATAAGTCTTCTTGCCACTGCGAGCGTAGGTTACCAATAGACGGCTTAAATAAGATGAAGTCATATTCGCATTCTCCGCTTTACGGATAAAGTGGGGGTTAGTCAAAGTCAAATCATTTACCAATGCATCAGCCATTTCTAACGGGCCAAGGATGCCACCGTCTTCTCTCACAATAAAACATGAATTCCCACGAGCTTCCTTTGACTTGCGCAAAGCCGCCCGTGCATTCGCACCCGCTTCATTAGCTGTTCTGCCAAAACCAATGCCAATACTCAAGGTTAATTGGTAAGTACGATAGATTTCGGATGCCAATGGCAATCTTTTGTAACCTGAAGTCTCTTGTTCAAAAATACCCCTGGTCGTAAAAAACAAGTATTCGTCCCCGCCCAGATGAGTTAAATGCCCGCTCAAGGAATCTACATAATCCAATAAAATACTATGGATATTTAGCTTCAGCTTCTGAATCCCATGCTCGGTATGATGACGATCAACAACCTTGGCAAAGCCATCAACGTTAATCAGACCCACAACAATCTGCGACTCCTTACTCTTTCTTGCATTAGTTGATAATAACGCCCGCTCCAATGCCACAATAATATCTTGTATCGTTGGAACCATCCATACAGCGGGAATATCCAGCTGACTTAGCTCTACAGCAATTGAGTGTATTCCCGTTAGTGCCCCGGAGGTTAAACCACTATCAAAATTAGCTTTATGAAACTCAAGCAGCTGTTCTCTGGTCGGATTCAATGCACCTTCATAACAGATGATCTGGAAATCCTCTTCTTCAAGCTCCTGCAGAAACCGTTTCACAATAACTGGACTTAACGTATCTAAACTAATTATCTTCTGTTTCATATGGCCGAGCTGCTTTTGAATCATATAAAAAGCCTTATACAACCCTGCTTCGTTATAGCTCACATAGTGAACCGGTACCACAGACTCTACTTTCTCCAATACCTTGCGATAAGGAGCAGGACCGCATAATAACAACACGTCAATCTCGTGCTTGATCTCATTAGCAATATCTGGAGTCTCAAGCTCACTGCGGGTATGACGAATAACAGGCTCAAAGGTAGGAAAATGTTTAATCGCTTTTACAATCTGGGCTACCATACTCTCTGGGCCGATAATACCAATCTTAATTCCAGCATCTGCACTGTGATAACTAACATTATTCTTGAACGTGTCCAAATGTGATCCCTCACTTGTATCAAGCTATCTCCATCATACCGTATGCACAAAAAATCTGCATCCTACTGTGATTAATATGACAGCACCTCATACATAACCCTATTATTTTTTTAAATGTTTTTCGAGAAAAATTAAGGATTCCTCTCCCCAAATGCGATGAGGTCCGTTAAAGTGACCCAGCTTGACTAAATCCTGAGCATTCAGCTTGTCGTACACCTTGCTAACTTTGGAAAACTCGGATTCGACCCAATGTAAGGGTGTCACCGAATCTTTAAGTCCATTTTCGACCATGAAGGGACGAGGGGCTTGATAAGTGGCGAGTTCAGCATGTCCCAACTGATTCATGATGTCAAAGTTAAACATATCCAAACATTCCTCAACAGTTGCATAAGAAGTAGGCGTAGAATAAGGTGGTGATATCCGTGTACTGGTAAGTTTGGGATGCCAATCATTGAAATGTCCCGAGGTGATAATAGCAGCAAGCCTTGGCTCGCATGCGCCAAGCCAAAGACTGGCATGTCCACCATAGGATAAACCATAAAAGCCGATACGGTCCGCAATAACCTCTGAACGAGATTGCAGAAAATCTATAATCGCCGACAATTGCACTTGTTCGAAACGGTTAGGCGTCATTCCCAGTGCAAAGGCGTGCTTGGCCAATGCATCTCTAGCCGGATTCCCCCCCCAGCCCCAATTCATGAATGGAACAAAGGAGACAAAGCCTTTTTCGGCTAATGTTTGCGCAAGTCGGTAGTACACCCAATCCTCTTTTAGTCCAGCAAGACTCTCCGGGCGTCCCATTAATCCATGCTGGCAAATGACGGCAGGAAATGGCCCTTCGAAGACAGGGTGTTTGTCCAAGGGGATTAGCAGATATCCCGCCACATCAATTCCCGGTAAACTTTCAATAATGACTTCATAAATCACATAGGGAGCGTCAACGGCAGCCCTTACCTGTTTGGTGCGAACGTTCTTCAGCTGCAAACCAGGCTCAAGTCTTACTCCCATTACCTTCTCTATCGATTCACCAATCCGTTCTTTATAGCTGTCTATGGAAATGTTGGCCAAGTCATAACGTTCATTCTTCCTGGTTTGTGCAGCGATATGTTGCTGCTCTAGAAAGCTTAGCTTGCTGTCCATCGCATCGCGATAAAGCTGAGACTCTGAATCATTATTCGAAGAAACAGATAATGAATGCTTTCTCAAAGCGCTACCCTGCAAAAGATGTTTTATACAATCAATTGCTGCGTTAGGCCGGCAACGATGGACAAGTCTTTGCTTGTGAGATGCCTTACCTTCGGCTGTTTCCTCCTTACCAAACCACACACTTGCCCTAGCCGCATTTGCAGATGGTGTCTCCCCCTGCTCAACAAAAATAATATTGGATTCCTCTGCCAACTGCAATAAGGTTAACAAATCGAAATAGCGATGAAAGCCCCAAATCGTATTTACTGCCGTGTCTATTTCCTGATGGTTCAGCTTCTCTGTATCTCCGCGCAGCACAATTGCAGTGGCCCAAGCTGGATTTATAGCAGCAGCAACAGCTCCAGGAAGCAGATGACGTTCACACAGGTCGAGAATAATAGGAAGTCTTTCCACTCCTTTACAGCTCATAGCTTCAGCAATTGCTTGAACTGTCGCATACATTTCCATTGCCTCAAGGCCCGCATGTGAACCACCACAAATAAAAGCAAAATGATGCAGCAGCTCAATGTCGGGATACGTGAACCATTTCCTGTCTTCATCCTCACGATAGCTGTAGGACTCTTTAGCCCAAAATGGCTGAATGACACATATCCCCGCCAGCAAATAGTCTTGAACAACCGTCTCGTCGGTAGAACCAGCTGTGATCATAAAGCCAACGAATGATGAATCTTCTGGAAGTCGTAGAATTCCATTGAAATGTAGCCCGTTGTTCATTATAAGCTGGTAATGGAGAGCCTGCTTTGAATCTTGGCAAGATTTGAATGAAACTTGTTTCACATCCGCCACAAACAAATCTACACCAGAAGCTTCGCGTAATCGTGCTCTACGCTCTTCTAGCCAAAGCATAGATGATCCACGGAGCTCATCCCGTATGCGCCCTTTTTGGGACAGATTCCGCTGCATCCATTCCAGAGTCATCATCCATTGTTTGGCATAATGGTCCTGAAAGACGGCATTAAAGCTGTTCTCTGCTCTCCCAAATGACTGGGTTCCCGGTAAATGATCGCTCATCGTCTCACACCTCTTTTCATATAATTCATCTGTATGATTAATATAGTCCTAAATGATTGACTTCCGCTAGACGAATCTGTCCGTTGCGCACCTGAAACAATTCCGGATATTGCTTGCGCTCTTCTACTCGGCTAAAGGGTACATATTGCCTGCTGTTAAATTCAAAAACATCTGCCGAAAGCTCAAGTCGACTGGCTAAATTAGCAGATTGAACCAAAGCATAGCCTGGATTAGTTAAATCCTGAACAGTTATAAATAAATCCTTTTGCTTAGCCCAGCAATAGGTTAGAATCGCATGAGATTGACCTTTGCAGGTTTTGAGGGCAACCCCGCTCCAACCCAAACGATCGATATACGCAAGATTAGCCAAATCCTCTAGGCTTTCATCGATGATAACGGGTTTATGCTTCGTGAGCGCATGCAAAGTGAAGTGATAAGTAGATAAGTCCCGAGGTGTCGGCTGTTCGATATACGTTATGGAGCGGTATACCTCTGGAGCAAGTTCTTTTAAGCTTTGTAGCAATTCAACCATTGGCTCAGGAGTGGGACAAGCTTCATTGGGATCAAGAGAAAGTTGTAACAATTCTTTACTTCCTATACGAGTTAAACTCTCTACCGCTACTTTATACACATCGCATATGAATTGTTTGTTCCAATCTACATCTTGTCCTTTGAGCTTCAACTTCAAGCGGCTGACTCCATCCTTAGCAATCCATTCATCCAATGCTACTGGCAGCCCATCTAGAGGAATGTCCATACCGATGGATTGTGCGGAAGTCAGTGGATCCGTTACGCCAACTACATGCTGCACGCCTAGCTTGATGCATGGCGGTACCAAATATTGCTGAGGATACCGGCCTCGCCAGCCCTCCCCCAAATAATAGCCTAAATCCTCGTTTAAACATTCCGCATTGTACATTTCGTAAGTGCTGCTTTTGTTAGCTTTACCCCAACCGTCATGAATTGCTGCATCAAAGGGAGACCAGCAGACTAACCCAAGCAGCAAGGGGATTTTGATCGGGAATTGCAGTTTCACTTGTAAATCAAGAAGTATCTTAATCAATTCAGGTAGCAGCAGATGGTCAAGTTGAAATGGATCCATATAATCATCCACTTCTAATACCCTATATTTAATCCGATTAACCACTTCTTTCATACATTGAACCTTTTCATTACGTGCTACTTCGATAGTAGGAAATACCCAAAGATCCGATAAAAATACCCCTCCGATCCCTTCAGCCATTTCCCCTCTGCGATTCTGGACAGAAATCTTAATCAATGCATATGTGCTTTGCGTAATGGGCCCGGTACTTAATTTCAGAGGAATCCGAAAGGGCTCATCTGTCAAAGATACATTCACCGCATGGATCCGAATATCGGTGTCTCTCATTATTTTCCTCCAACACATATTTTACAAGGCCAGTGTCAACATTATAGCTTCTGCAAACGATACGCTGCAGCAAAGAGCTTACCGTCATAACCATCGTCATTCCAACGCAAATCATCCAGAATAATCGTTTTCCCTTGTTCTTGTCTGGACATTCGAGCAGCAATTGCAGCGAGCTCCACTTCAATCAGAGCCTTTAGCTCGATAGGTGAATCAGCATCTCCTGCCAAGTAAGGCAGAGCCACCTCTAGCATAGATTCATATAAGCTGCTGTTGTCCACCTGAAGATGTGAAACATCATGATGTGTAGTTACCGTTGCATACATAGGTAAATACCCCGAAGTTGCACCGATCCCAACCTGACCCCGACGACCATCCTTCCAGATGATTTCCACTTGATGCTGGTTGAATGTACCTAGAGATCGCACACTATGGATACCGCTGCCCATAATTCCGTGAAGCAGCGAATAAGCGTGAATGCCATAATTGAATTCATCAACAGAGCATCCCGCATAAGCAAAAATAATATCTGAAGGCGAATGTTGCTGTGCCCAAGATTTCACTTCCTTGCACCAACGCAGAGATGAACCTCCCGCAATACGAACACCTTGCTTCGCCCATTCAAGCAACTGAAACAAGTCCCGCACATTACCTGCAAAAGGTTTATCGATAAGCAGAGCCTTGTTTGCTTGTACAAAAGGTTTTGCCTTTTCAATATGCGTATCCCAATTGCAACTATGAATGATGGCCACATCCACATCAGCTGCCATTTCCACCAGATCACGGTATACACGATTGATATTATGCTTTTGAACAAAATCATTACTGTAACCTGACGGATAAATGGTCGAACTATCATATACCCCAACGACTTCATGACCAAGCTTGCGCAGAATCGGTAGCCAGTTCTCAGGGTGAGACGTATCGAGATCAACCAATCCTATTCTTAATGAACGCATCTGAATTCTCCTTTCACTTCTTACTCGCAGTCTCGTATTGCTCAATTAATGAACGAATCGGCTCAGGCTTGCCGCTCTTTAGCGATTGAATCGCTTGCAGAGGCATTAATGTCGCATAAAGTCCGTCAATATGATCAATCGCTGGCGCCGTATTATGCTGCAAGCAATAAAGAAAAGCTTTATTTTCATCTAAAAATCCACTCTCTGTGCCTTTATAAACGACGGGCGCTTTACCTGTTTCTTGATAAGTGAGTGTCGTCAAACGATCCGTCAGGGTTATCGACTTATTTTCGGCAAACAGCTGCATGAAGAATTTACTTTGAATAGGAGGACAATTGCTGTCGCCTTGCACCCAACTACTCGCTACACCTCCGGTAAATCGAAATACAGCTGTCAAATTATCTACTACTCCAGTGGCTTGATAATAACGTCCGCCTGATGCATAAACCTCAATAGGTTCCTGACCTGCTACAAACCTTAATATATCGCATGAATGGCATCCTTGGCTAAGCACATTTCCTCCGCCTTTGATTGGATCATTTGCCCACATGTCGTCCGCCCAGCGATTGTCCATCATTTGCATTGTCACGAGAATCGGTTCAGGAATTAATTCCTTAGCCTTCAGCAGCATCTCATAATATCTCATTTTAAAAGCAGTCATTACTTTGTTCCCAGTCCGTTTTACCGTTTCCCCAATACGCAAACAGTCTTCAACGGTCATTGCCAATGGCTTCTCGACCATAACGTGCTTGCCTGCTTCCAAAGCCCGAATACAGAGGTCCGCATGAGTGTCATGTAGAGTGGTTATATAAATGGCATCAATCGAATCATCTTTAAAGATGATATCCGGATCGCACGTCGCATAGTCACCGCCAAATTCTTTAAGCAACGCCTGAGCATTGTTCTCATTGATATCACAGTAAGCTGACATTCGCATGCCCTCGAGCTGGCTGACACATTCAGTATGAATCTTCCCCAAGCTGCCACAACCAATGACTGCCGCTTTAATCATTCTTCCGTTTCCCATTTGACCGATTTCCTCCTAGTATAGTAACATACTTCCACATCTATCTCTTGATCATGCTTAACGCCATGTTAATTCCGCCCACTGCTTATCACTTTTCACTTCAACTGCCGAGTTCTCCCTACTGCGGGCAATATGACCTTGATCTGTTCGTTGTGTGGACTGCGTTGCATCCTGATAACGCCAATCAATACTCCAACGAATTTCTTTGGATAAATTGGGCTGGCCTTGATGGAATATTAAATTATTAAACAGGACAACATCTCCAGGCTTAACCACGATATCAATTGCTTCAGGCAAGCGCGGAAGGAGAAAGTCATCAGCTATCCGCAAATAATACGTATCCCCTTCATGCGGGACAACACCCAGCTTATGCGTGCCTGGAATAAACTGCATACAGCCGTTTTCTTTCGTTGCTGAAACCAGTGGTGTCCACACATTCACCATACGCAAGGAGTCAACTGATTCATCCCCTTCCAACTTCTGGTTTTCAGTGTAACCAGCATCCTGATGCCACAGCACCTGAGTTCCTGCCCATTCCGGAAATTTCGGCCGTGCCGAGTAGTTCGGGTACAGTCGCAGCTCACTGCCAATCATGTACTCAACGACATCCAACAGAGCTGGGTGAAAGAATAATCCATAAAGCTCTGCCATATGCAGCTCTTTGCGGAATGATTTCGGTGCGATATCCAGATGGTCTTTATACAAGCTGTAAAGCCTGGTTTCAAAGGGTTCCTCAGTAAGCAAGCTGTCAGCTTTACCCATTTTATGCATCGACTCCGCAGCTTGATTAACAAGCTTTTTCATAGCCTCGCGTGCATTATTGACGACATCAAAAGGCAAGAAATTCTCCAACACGACATAGCCTAGATCGTCGAACTGTTTGGTTATCTCCAAGGGGGTCTGTTCATACCATTGTCCCTTCATTTTCACAAATCCCATGATCTATCACTCCTTGTATACAAAAGTTTTATTATTTTACGCTCCCGACCATAATCCCTTTGACAAAATACTTCTGAAGAAACGGGTACACAAGCAGAATCGGCAACGCTCCCAAAAATATTTGAGCTGACTTGAAAGAACGATTAGATACAAATTTCAATAACTCCATTTCTTCCTCAGTGACGTTTGTCATATCCAGCTTGATAATCATGGTTTGCAAATAGCTCTGCAACGGATAATTTATCGGAGTATTCATAAAAATCAGGCCATCAAACCATGAATTCCAATGGAATACCATAGCGAATAAGGTCAGCGTAGCTAGCGCTGGTGTAGATAATGGCAAATATATGCTCACTAGAGTTCGCAGATAGCCGGCTCCATCTATAAATGCTGCTTCCTCGAGATCTTTAGGAATATTCCTAAAAAAATTCAACATCAACAGCATATTAAATACAGGCACAGCACCCGGTAAAACCAAAGCCCAAATCGTATCGAGTAATCCAGTTGATTTCACTACCATATACTGTGGAATGAGACCACCGTAGAAGAGAATCGTCAGCACGAAAAACCAAGCATAAAATGTGCGTAACCTGAATTTCCCAGCATCCTTAGAAAGCGGATATGCAATGAGAACTGTTAATAACATATTAATGAAAGAACCTAAGACGAGCCGTTTTATCGATACCGACATCGATATCAAAAATTCGGGTTTACTCAGCACAAATTCATATGATTTTGATGTGAACTGCACAGGCCATAGCTTAACAAGTCCTGCAGCCGAGGCAGAGGGGTCACTGAAAGATATAGCCAGCACATGAACTAAAGGAATTAAACACAATGTAGCTAATAAAGATAAACAAACATAGTTAAACCCGATAAACAGCTTGCGGCTTATGGATAGTGTATGCATCTGCGTAATCATCCCCTTGATATTCAACTCTGAAATAACGCTAATTATCAAGCCTGCATTAAAAAATTCTATAGTTAGCGAATCGATATGAGAGCCAGTAAGCACTCGAGATAAATATAAAGGAAACAATCGATTTGAATAGCCCTACAGCTGTAGCAGGACCAAATTGCGCATCTACCAAGCCTAATCGATATACGAAAGTATCGATAATATCCCCGCTATCATATACCTGCGGATTATATAAATTAAAGACTTGATCAAATCCGGCATTGAGAATGTTCCCTAAGCTTAACGTAGACATCAGAATAATGATCGCTATCATTCCCGGAAGGGTAATATGCCAGGTTTGACGCCAACGACTAGCTCCGTCAACAACCGCGGCCTCATAAAGCGATGGGTCAATACCTGTAAGGGCTGCAAGATATACTATCGTGCTGAACCCGACCTCTTTCCAGATATCTGAAATGACTAGGGTGAAAGGAAACCACTGATTATCACCAAGAAAATAAATAGGTTTAATGTTAAATACCCCAAGAAATTGATTAACCAATCCACTAGTTGGTGAAAGGATGTCAATTAACACGCCTCCGAGAATAATCCAAGACAGAAAATGGGGAATATAAATAATGGTTTGTATTCCTCTCTTGAACCACTGCTTGGTAAGCTCATTTAACATTAGGGAAACGATAATTGGCACAGCTATACCTGCTATAATTTTCATAAGAGAAATGTAAATTGTATTCCATAAGATTTGAAAAATACCCGGTATTTCCAGTACATAGCTGAAGTTTCCGAAGCCAATCCATTTCGAATCGAGAATGCCTCTGGCCGGAATGTATTTTTGAAAAGCTATGACAATACCCAACATAGGGCCGTAGCTGAAGATCAGCACCAAAATAAATCCAGGAATGATCATAAAATGTAACGGCAAGTCATTGAATAATTTTCTTTTCATTCAAACACCTCCAAACACCAAACGAACGAATGAGGGGTCTTTCAAAATCCGACCCCTTATCCGTTCGAATTATGCTAGCTAATAATTATTTTACAGTTGCATACCAGTCGTTTACTTCTTTAGTGATTGCAGCTCCACCGCTAGCATTCCAATCATCGTCGAATTTATCGAAATCTGCAATTGGAGCTCCGGTAATTATTTTAATTATAGCTTGATCCTGAATTTTCTCTAGTGTTGACATTTTTTCTGCCATTGTCGGTGTAGCAGAGGTGAAGAATTCATTTTCCATAAACAAATTAGCTTTGTCGTAATCCATAATGATTCCTCGACCACCTTCTTTACCGAAAGCAGCATTTAGGCTGTATTTAGTGTCATCTCCAGCCTCGAATTTTTTGACGCTGTCAAAAATGCTCCTTTGTGCAGGCGTTGCATCTTCCGGCTTCAACTCGCCGCTAAACAATTGATTAACTGCCACTTGAATACCCACGTTGCGCAATGCTCTATAAGCCATTACTGAGGATAAGTACCATGGCTGATTGCCGTCTGCTGAGGAAATAAATTTCTCTTGGATATCGTCACTAGCGTTGAGGTAGAATGTATCCACCCAGAATGAAAGAATTTTGAATACTGCATCGGGATGGGCATACCCTTTCTTGACGACCCAATATTGTGGAACAGCGGAATTCATTTGTGGACGGGCTGGCTCACTATCTACTGAAAGAAGTGGGAAAGCTTTGAAATCTGCTTTGTTATTCTGATTACGAACTGTTTGAACATCAATGCCTCCAGCAGAACCGGAGCTGTCACCATAAAACATTCCAACTTGACCGCTAACTAGACTTTCTGATGCCTTCTCGAAGTTTTTAACAGCAAATTCTGGATCAATCATGCCTGCCTTGTATAAATCCTGCAACTTCTGCAAGACTGTCTTCATTGCTGGCTGAAGCGAACTATAAACCAGATTGCCTGAAGCATCCTTTTCCCAAATTCCGTTATAGGCATGATGACTGTTCATAAAACCTTTTAACGAATAAAGTGTATTATCTGCTAGAAAACCATATGTGTCCGCTTTGCCATTTTTATCTGGATCCTGTGTTTTAAAAGCTTTCGCTATCTTTAATACATCGTCCATATTCTTAGGCTCGGGAAGGTTGACTTGCTTAAGCCAATCCATACGAATCCATAAGACCGGTGTAGATTCCTTAGGATTAACCGTGAACGGAATTGCCATCAGCTTGCCATCAATCGTAGCTGCTTTCAATGGTTTGTCTCCGCCTTCAGTTAAGATCATTTTGGCTGACTCAGGAGCATTCGCGTAGGCTGCTGTCAAATCTTCAATTTGTCCAGCTTCTGCAAGTTGTTTAAACTGCTCGCCATTGACTGCAAAGAAATCAGCCAAGTCTCCTGAAGCTATCATTAAATTGGTTTTTGTATCATATTGTCCCTCATCGACCGTCCACTTATGTTTCACTACAATTCCGTAATTGTCCAGATACGCTCTGGTCCATACGTTATTGTCATAATCTTCACCAGCTGGAAACTTCACTGGAGGCTTAATGGTTGTTGTCGTTGTAATTTCTATAGGAGGATCAAATTTACCATTCGATTCACCAGAAGGTACAGTAGTCTCGACTGCTTCTGGGCTCGGTGATGCTGACGACTCTTCCGATTTTTCTGAACTACAACCGGAAAGCACTACAATTATAAGAATAATGGATAATAATACTAGTAAACTGATCTTTTTCATATTTGCCCCCTCAATTTGGTTTACATCCTTGTCGTTAAAGCTGAATCCACTTAATAATCCAAGCTAACTAATCCTTGCCTAAATCTTGCCTCCCTCCCAAATTGCTCGAGAATCAAGAACAGCTTTAGTGTAAACAATTTTCTTGATTGATGATTTAGAAATTACTAATATTAATTTGCATAAACTTTGCATTCTTTACGATGCGATTATATATAATAACCAAAAAAGCATAAGAACAGCTCCACTTTACGCAGATTCTTCTCTTATGCTTTACCTCAATCGCTATGCTTTACGTCGAATATTTGATTTATTGTGTGACCACCTTGGCATCTATAATCTCGAATTTCTCTTCTACGGTCAGATATATGCTCTCTTTCATTTTGTGCCTATAGTGCAAAGGCGAAAGCTTTTCCTTGTTCGTAAAACAGCGGCTGAGATAATGCATGCTTTGAAACCCAACCTTCTCCGAAATATCAGTAATCGACATTTCCGTATAAGCAAGAAGCTCCTTAGCTTTGAGAATTCGCCAGTTATTTAAATGCTGAATGGGAGACACTCCATACTTCTTACTGAACACTCTGCATAAATGCGCCTGGTTAATCGCAAAAATTTGGGACAAATTGCTTAAGGTGATTTTCTTTTCATAATTATTATGTATATACCTTAAAATACTATCTAAATGTTCATCACTATATTCTGTTTTGCCTATAATAAAATTAGATTCATTGGTTTCCTGTTTGACTTCTGATTCATCCCATAGATAGCTGTGAACCCGCATTAGGTGCAGTAAGAACTCAACAAAATTATTCGTAATCATCTCTTTGTAGAATGGGCGTTTGCTGATCGCTTCTTGCAGCAAGGCCTCTAGAATAAGTCTTCTCTCGATATTCGTATTATGGATTAGCATGGGCAGTTTACTGACATATTTCTCTAAATACGTATCATTCAGCATAAACTTGACGTCTAACGTGCATAAAGGATTTTCAGAGTTTGAACTGAACTCGTGATACACCCCAGGTGGAATTAAATAAGCATCATTTTCTCGTGCTACATGGTCAATACCATTAATGATTAATTTACCTTTTCCTCCAGTAATATACAGAAAGTGATAAAAATTGTGACAGTGATTGCTAACATAGCTCTCATACTTATACTTGCAACGTGAAACACTGAGTATACTAGTCGAATCAATTCCCATTTGTTACGCCTCCTTTGTCTTACCATAACACAAATTCATCAGATGATATATACTTAACAAAATCTACCTGAGCACAAATCAGGTGATTTTATTTCATTCCTTGTAATGAAGTCAGTATATCCAATGAGGTATCCCATCAAATCGACGGCTGCATTATAATTCATGAATAAAAAAGTCCCCCAGCGCAATGCGCTGAGGAACGAATCTAATCACATCGAAGAACAGATTCCACTTGTTCGATATCGATTCACTTGTTCAAGTATTCGGAGCGTATTTGAACGGTCGTGCTGAAGCTGGTAACGTTCGCTCTGGTAAATACGCAGGTTCTTTGCGCTGGCGATAGATCGCTTTCATCCCTTCTACGAGTGCAGACCAGAGACTTGGATATGCAAGCGGACAATCATGCTTAATCAAAGCGTGAAGCTTCGGTAAATTATAATACGGTACCATCGGGAACATATGATGTTCGAGATGATAATTCATATTGGAATAGAGAAACTGCAAGACAGGGTTCGTATAGAACGTTCGCGTATTCAATCGATGATCTAATACATCTTCGATTAAACCGCCGTGCTGCGTAATGATAAGCATATAATTCAGAAAAGCACCGAAAGTCGTAGGCACAGCCCCTACAAATAACAATGGCAATATGGTTTGTGCTGAAATACACCATACCAACAAGCCTAGATACACAATCACCCAGATGCGCGCTTCCCAAAACAATTTCTTACATGCAGATGCAGGAATAAACGCTTTTTCTACATCTGTCAAACGATTCCATGCATGACGTAGCATATCTTTGGACAAATAAAAGAATCCCGGAAAGCGAACAAATGAGATCAATATATTGTTCCAATTAGGAGGTTTCTCTGAAAAAATCTCTAGATCGCGACCTACAATAATCGTATCAGAATGATGTCTTACATGACTCCAACGAAAAAGAGTTGCTGGTATCACAATCATGAACGCTGTAACTTGGTACATCGCTTCGTTCAACCAAGAGGTTTTGAACGGAGTGCCATGACTGAACTCATGCCATTTGGATACAGCTGGTACTGTATATACAACCCCATAAGCAAATAAAGCTGGAATCAACCACCATGTTCCCCAAGAAAGATACAACAAATAACCAAGCACACCCAAAGATGCAAACCAGATGAGCGTATCGCGTAAAGCGGGTCCATTTCGTCGAACCATCAGTTGTTTCATCGCTTGCCTCGGCACATCACATGTGTACCATTCTGCTTCCACGAGACCTCGCGCTCTTGCTTGTTCCCCTTCGGGTCCAGTAATGCTATAGTTACGTTTCGTCAATGACATTATATACACTCCTTGTCTTGTAAATTCTTCTTCTCATGATCATAACGATAACGAAATATGTCGCATCTTGACGTTCGTATTCTTATGT
>CAMCVV010000032.1 GCA_945881905.1 Paenibacillus alvei | reverse complement strand
GTTACATGAAAGAAGCCAAAGGCTTTGTGCCGTTGGCTTCTTTCATGCTTATACATACGAACACACGCTACCAACCGGAAATCATAATGTAATCCATAAAAAGAAATGTAGCAAGACTCACTCCACAAAATCCAATTGCAAAATAATTTTTTTTCTTTGATACAACAAGTCGATATAGACCGACAATTATAATTATGGTAAACAGTATTATAAATAAATCGAATCCAGTAAAAGTGCTAGATGACTGTGCTGCTTCTTCTGCTAATAACATCGCTTGACCTCCTATTGATATACAGATCAGAGTATTTTCACTTTTTATATACCTATGTTAGCGTGATACGCTTCAAGATGCAAGTCATTCTAGAGATGTGTAACAAGTTAGACAAACATACCACCCTTCTTATTGAATCATAACTAAAAATGAAGATATGTATCAGAAATTTTAATATGGATTAGGGTGTCAATTCGTATACCGCAATCTTCATTTGTGATACAATTTAACTACTAATATATAAGTAAATATATTTTATATTAACAAAAATGATTTATTATACAAATAATGGAGGGATTAGGAATTGTCTTATGAAGCTGTTTGGGCAAAAGATGTCACAAAATTAAATAAAGTTGAGATTTCGAAGCTTGAAAAAGACGGCCTCGATATAATCAAAACGATAGTTGAACAATATGCCCACGAAGGGTATGACGCAATTACCTCGGATGATATGAATCGATTTAAATGGGCTGGCGTATATGAACAGAAGCCTAGAGATGGTCATTTCATGATGAGAGTACGCATAAACACAGGCATCATGACATCAATCCAAGCACGCGCATTAGCTGAAATCGCTCGTGACTATGGTAGAGATCTGATCGATATTACAACTCGTCAAGCGATACAATTCCATTGGTTACGTGTTGAAAACCTACCTGATATATTTAATCGCCTTAAGGAGGTAGGGTTATACTCCTATGAAGCTTGTGGAGATTGTCCTCGTGCGATTGTTGGAAATCCACTTGCAGGTATTGATAAAGATGAATTAATGGACACATCATTCATCGTCAATGAAGTGAATGATTTCTTACTGATGAATCGCGATTTTTCCAATTTACCAAGAAAATATAAAATAAGTATTTCTTCGAACGTTTACAATTCTGGACATGCTGAAATACAATGCTTGGCTTTTACTCCAGCTACAAAAATATTGGAAGACAAAGAAGTACTTGGCTTTCATGTATGGGTCGGAGGAGGTTTATCTGCTAAACCCCACCTCGCTAAACAAATAGATATGTTTGTTACACCTGATGATGTACTCAGAGTAGCTGTGGGTGTGACTACGCTATTCCGTGACCACGGTTATCGAGAAAAGCGCACACATGCAAGACTAAAATTCCTTGTAGCAGATTGGGGAGTCACCAAGTTCAGAGATATGCTTGTGGCTCAGATTGGTGAAATGCCTACGCAAGGTGAAGATCGGGTTAAAGGTTGGACTGCCGCATATTTCGATGGTGTGCATGAACAGAAACAAGAGGGTTTAAGCTATATTGGTTTGAACGTTCCTATTGGTCGACTGAATGCGAATGAACTAGATGAACTTGCAAGAATTTCTGATGTCTATGGTCAAGGAATGCTTCGCACGACTATATCTCAAAACATCATTATTTCAGATATTCCGAATGAACGTGTGGACGAGGTTCTGCAGTATCCCATATTTAATCGGTTGAATCCGAAACCAAAGCCCTTTATGAGTCGCACGGTATCATGCACAGGTAATGAGTTTTGCAATCTTGCTGTTGTAGAAACAAAGCGCCGTGCACATATGGTTGCAGAATATTTAGACCACCATGTAGATTTAGATCAAGAAGTTCGTATTCACTTTATCGGATGCCCTAATGCATGCGGCCAGAAACATATTGCTGATATTGGGTTACAAGGAACGTTAATTAAAACCCCTGAGGGGATGATAGATGCATTTGATATTTCTGTAGGAGGAATACTCGGCCCAGGTGCACAGTTTAATACAACATTAAAAGGAAAAGTCAAAGGTGATGAAGTAGGTTCGGTGCTTGCGCAACTTCTATTATTCTATAAAGAATCTCGCCATATAGGTGAATCATTCCATATGTTTTTTAATCGTGTAGGAACACCCCTATTTCAAGAAAAGCTTACTGAAATCTTATCATCCTAAGTAACTGACAATACGGAGTGAAAGAAAACCCGGAAGCAGCGTGTGCTTCTGGGTTTTCTTATTCCCACCTATACTATTTCTCGCTTATGTCTTTATTTCTTCTTCATTTGATCTTATTTTTAATCATATTCCTCGATATCATCATCTGAATATTTACTTCAGCATCTGATTTGTTCGAGCAAGATCTCTTTCTAATATTGGTTTCAAATATTGACCTGTATATGATCGTTGAACTTGAATAATTGCTTCAGGCGTACCAGAAGCAATTAATTCCCCTCCGCGATTACCCCCTTCTGGACCTAAATCAATCACGTAATCAGCAGTTTTGATCACATCCAAATTGTGCTCGATCACCAGAACCGTTTCTCCTTGATCTACTAGGCGATGTAACACAAGAAGAAGTCGTTCGATATCGAAAATATGAAGGCCTGTTGTGGGTTCATCCAAAATATAGATGGTTTTTCCCGTGCTTCTTCGATACAGTTCTGAAGCGAGTTTTACTCGTTGGGCTTCCCCACCAGACAACGTAGTTGCTGGCTGACCTAAACTCATATAGCCTAAACCAACATCGAGTAAGGTTTGCATCTTCCGCTGAATTCTTGGCACATTTTTAAAAAAATCGGTTGAGTCTTCAATGGTCATATCTAGGATCTCAGAGATGTTTTTTCCCTTGTAGCGCACTTCTAGTGTGTCTCGATTGTACCGTTTACCTTTACACACCTCACAAGGAACATATACATCAGGAAGAAATTGCATATCAATCTTAATAATACCGTCTCCTCGACATGCTTCACATCGACCGCCACGAACATTAAAACTAAATCTCCCTTTTTGATATCCACGAATTTTTGCTTCTGTCGTATTCGCAAATAAATCACGAATATCATCAAAAACCCCTGTATATGTAGCTGGATTTGATCGAGGTGTTCTCCCGATAGGTGATTGATCTATATCAATCACTTTATCAAGATACGCTAACCCTTGAATTTCTTGGTATTGGCCTGGTCTTACTTTCGCTTTGTGTAATTCCTTCGCAAGAACTTTAAATAAAATATCATTAATGAGTGTGCTTTTACCTGAACCGGAAACCCCCGTCACACAAGTAAACACACCTATCGGTATTTTTACATCGAGATTCTTTAAATTGTTTTCTTTTGCTCCTTGAATTTCGATCCACTTGTCAGAAAGTGTTCTTCTGTGTAGAGGTATTGCAATAAATTTTTTGCCGCTGAGATATTGACCGGTTATTGAGTTCTGGTCTTCCATCAATTGTTGGGGAGTACCCTGTGCGATGACTTGACCACCATGAATTCCTGCTCCCGGTCCTATATCAATGATATGATCTGCTGCTAACATCGTATCCTCGTCGTGTTCAACAACAATCAACGTATTTCCTAAATCGCGCATCTGGATTAATGACTGAATGAGTCGGCTGTTATCTCTTTGATGAAGACCTATACTAGGTTCATCCAAAATATAGAGCACACCCATGAGACTTGAACCTATTTGTGTAGCAAGGCGAATGCGTTGTGCTTCACCACCTGATAAAGTTCCCGCTGAACGATGCAAAGTAAGGTAATCCAAACCTACGTTTACCAGAAAACCTAGTCTTGAGTTGATTTCTCGGAGAATGAGCTGAGCAATCGTCAGTTCTTTAGAAGAAAGCGTCCGTGTCTTAAACCAGTCTAATGCTTCGCCTATCGAAAGCGATGTCACATATGCAATGTTTTTCCCGTTGATGGTTACAGCCAATGACTCCGATTTTAATCGAGCACCCTGGCAACTAGGGCAAGGTTTAGTATTCATATAACTTGAAATGTGTGCTCGAATTTCGTCAGAATATGTTTCGCGGAACCTTCTTTCCAAATTGCGAATAATTCCTTCAAAGGATACTGAAGCTTCTTTTGTTCCACCTAATTCATTTTCGTAACGAAAGCGAACTTTCTCACCATTTGTGCCGTATAATAGTGTCTGCATATGTACTTCGCTTAATTGAGATACAGGAATTTGTCGAGAAATACCATAATGTGAGCACACTGCAGCTAAAAATTGCGGGTAATAATTGGACGTGCTTCCAGCCCACGCCTCAAATGCTCCTGCTTCGATCGTGCGATTCATATCAGGTACAAGTATATCTGGATCAACTATCATTTGACTGCCTAATCCATCACAAACTGTACAAGCTCCAAAGGGACTATTAAAGGAAAACATCCGCGGTGCTAGTTCTTCGATACTAAATCCACATTCAGGACATGCTAAATTTTGACTAAATAACAATTCTTCTTGATCCATGACATCCACAAGGACCCTTCCAGAAGCAAGCTTCAAAGCAGTTTCTAGAGAATCTGATAATCGAGCTTGGACATCATCTTTGACAACAATTCGATCAATCACAACTTCAATGGAATGCTTTTTGTTTTTCTCTAATTCGATTTTTTCTGCTATATCTTTGATTTGTCCATTTATTCTCACTCTGACATAGCCTTGCTTCTGGATATCCGCAAGTAATTTTGAATGTTCTCCTTTGCGTCCTGATACCAGAGGGGCCAGAATCTGAATTTTTGTGCGTTCTGGGTACTCCATGATACGGTCGACCATTTGATCAATCGTTTGTGCAGTAATCTCTACTCCATGTGTCGGACAATGCGCATGCCCAATTCGTGCATAAAGTAACCTAAGATAATCATAAATCTCGGTTACAGTTCCAACTGTTGAACGAGGATTACGACTAGTTGTCTTTTGATCAATGGAAATCGCTGGAGATAACCCTTCTATCGAATCCACGTCCGGTTTATCCATTTGTCCGAGAAACTGTCTTGCGTAAGCAGATAAAGACTCTACGTATCGTCGCTGTCCTTCGGCATAAATCGTATCAAAAGCAAGGGATGATTTACCTGAACCACTTAATCCTGTGAATACAACAAATTGGTCTCGAGGAATGGTCACGTCAATATTTTTTAAATTATGTGCTCTTGCTCCTTTTACAATGATGTGATCTCTAGCCACACTTAACCGCCCTCTCATGTCACCTTATCTATATCAGGCTCATTAGCCGTCACAGCTCTATCTTTAATTCCATAATGGCATCACGCAACTCGGCTGCCCGCTCGAATTGTAAATCTTTGGCTGCTTGTTTCATTTCAATTTCAAGTCTTTGAACAAGTGAGAGACGATCTTTTTTCGTCATTTTATCGCTATTATAGTTTGCCAAGTAGGATGTTTTACTTTCAGCTGCTTTAGTTGCTTCGATCACACCACGAATTTTCTTCTCAATGGTCATTGGTGTTATGCCATGAACTGCATTATGCGTTTCTTGGATATATCGTCGACGATTGGTTTCATCGATTGCTTTCTTCATCGAGTCTGTTACACGATCTCCATATAAGATCACATACCCTCTAGCATTACGGGCAGCTCGTCCGATAGTTTGGATCAAAGATCGCTCAGATCGAAGGAACCCTTCTTTATCTGCATCTAAGATGACGACTAATGACACCTCAGGTAAATCTAATCCTTCTCTTAATAAGTTGATCCCGATCAAGACATGAAAAACGCCTAGGCGGAGATCTCGTAAAATTTGCATTCTTTCCAATGTCTTGATATCTGAGTGTAAATATCGCACTTTAATATCAATTTGTTTTAAATAATCCGTCAAATCTTCAGACATCTTCTTTGTAAGTGTTGTCACAAGCACACGTTCATCTCGTTGAATACGTTCTTGAATTTCAGTAATCAAGTCATCGATTTGTCCTTTGGTTGGCCTGACTTCGATGATAGGGTCAAGTAACCCTGTAGGTCTAATGATTTGTTGAACGATTTCATCACAGTGATCTAGTTCGTACTGACCTGGTGTCGCCGAAATGTATAGAATTTGCTCGATTTTTTTTTCGAATTCTTCAAATCTCAGTGGTCGATTGTCCATTGCAGAAGGAAGTCGAAATCCATGATTAACTAGTACTTCTTTTCGCGCTCGGTCGCCATTATACATACCACGGATTTGTGGTAAAGTCACATGGGATTCATCTACCATCACGAGCAAATCATCTGGAAAATAGTCAAGTAAGGTATACGGGGTTTCACCTTTCTCACGAAATGTAAGCTGCGCCGAGTAATTCTCAATCCCCGAGCAAAAACCTACTTCCTGCATCATCTCGATATCATAACGAGTTCGTTGTTCTAATCGTTGGGCTTCTAGCAGTTTGCCTTGCGCACGCATTTCATGCAATCGCTCTTCTAATTCACGTTCAATGTTGACTAAAGCTCGCTTCATGGTGTCTTCATGTGTTACGAAATGTGATGCTGGAAATATTGCTACATGTTCGCGTTCCCCTACAATCTCCCCTGTAAGGACATCAATTTCTGTTATTTTTTCAATCTCATCCCCGAATAATTCAATTCGAATTGCTTTTTCACTGTTGGAAGCAGGGAATATCTCAATCACATCTCCACGTACTCGAAATGTTCCTCGAACAAAATTCATATCATTGCGTGCATATTGAATATCCACTAATCGATGAAGGATTTCATTGCGGGATTTCTCCATACCCACGCGTAAAGAAAGCAAAAGAGTACTGTATTCCATAGGTGAACCTAAACCATATATACAAGATACACTGGCTACAATAATAACATCTCTGCGTTCAAACAAGGAGCTTGTAGCAGAGTGCCGCAGTTTATCGATTTCTTCGTTAATACTTGAATCTTTTTCGATATATGTATCACTTGAAGCAATATATGCTTCTGGTTGGTAGTAATCATAATAGCTCACGAAATACGAGACGGCATTATGAGGGAAATATTCTTTGAACTCCCCACATAGTTGAGCTGCAAGTGTTTTGTTATGCGCGATGATCAGCGTAGGACGATTCAATTTTGCAATCACTTGAGCTGCAGTGAAAGTTTTCCCTGTACCTGTAGCTCCAAGAAGGGTCTGATGCGTTTGGCCATTTTGAATACTTTTTACAATCTTTTCTATGGCTTGAGGCTGATCTCCATCTGGACTATAGGTAGAAACAAGTTCAAACTTTTTATCTAACAATACTATGGGATTCATCCGTATCACCTTTTTCCATCTCTTTGATTTCACTTTATCCCATGTAAAGCCTCTACATATGATGCTTTACTTGCTCGGACTTCATTTTTTTAGACGGATTTCGAAAATAGTCGAAAAGATGAAAATGTCTCATTTTAACATGTTCAGTGGTGTATGGGTCTGGAGCAAATACGATGCCTAATTGATGATGATCTCCATCAAACAAAGGTGTATTGATGAATTTAATTTCCCCATCCAAGTTCATCACTTCTAATTTACAATATGCAGAGTTTCTTAACAATGCCATGTACAGTTGATCAAGAGTTGCTATTCGGACACCATTTACGCGATGTATGATTTCACCTGTTTGAATACCTCGTTTTACTGCTAGACTTTTCGGAATAACAGCCAACACTGTTAGACCATTGTGATCATTGACATAGAGCGGTTTCTTTCTTTTTTCTTGAAATATACTCCATACAGTTAAAAGTTCATGCAAAAAAATACTCAAACTTGCACCAACAACATAAAACCAACTAAAGTACTGAGAAACACCTGCTGTAATCAGAATCACGATGCCAAAAAAGAATAAAGAAGTTCCATCTTGCCTCCCTTTTGTTTGTGGTATACGAGATAGGGCAAACTGAGAGAATCCGATCATCGCTGGAAAAGCAATGAATCCCCATCCTTGACTAAAGTCTACACCCATGTATGTTCCCCATGGAATTACAGATGTAGTTCCCATTTCCATAGGCACTAAGACAAATAAGGGCACGATCCAAAGCGTTTGTGTTTGAAATCCGCCAATGACAAATCCTCGCTTACCTTCAACATATATTGGGACAGCTAAATCTCCACCTTGTAGCCACAATAACGCACCTTCGAACATATGTAAAATCGCAACGATAAAGAGTAAGGAAATCAGATCAACTTCAGCGATCAATTGGATAATATCATCAAGCCATCGTAATCCAGATGCATTCGGCAAAAAAGATAATCCGAATTGCAAAAGTCCAATGACGCCTACGGAATAAGCGATACACAGATATCTCACTTTAACAATCATTAAACACAAAGATATAATCCAAATCAAAATGATCCATTCTTGCTTGAGTTGAATTCCGATAAACAAAAATACGAATGAAAAGATGAGGCCGATTAGCCAGCCCCAAATTAGCATTCTCCAACTTTCTGTAAATAAAGAGTGCAATCGTGTATGAAATAGCTTGCGCTCAAGTTGTATGTGCTTTCTAAATTGCAATATAATGATCAACAGGCCTAGGTAATATATAGGATTTGCAAGCAATAATTGAGTAGCTTTTAAAAATCTATTACCAAACTCTATAATCCATTCCACATTTTGTCTACTCCTTTACATATTTGAACAATATTGAAGTCTCTGAAGAAACTTGTTCATGGAGACTTCATTTCGATAAGGATAGACTCAATTGCTGCAAGAAGTTGTGCATCATTCTTCGGATTCCTTATTTCTTGAAGCAACAATTTCTCGAGTTGGTTTGCTGTAGGTACATCAACTTCGCCTGAAGTGTTTAAGCCATGTTTCTTCTGAAACATCCTCACAGCTTCTACCGTGGTTTCACTGTAATAACCATCTTCTCGATCTAATTCATACCCCAAACCCTTTAACATTACTTGTAGGTTTTTCACTTCTTCATGAGTAGTATCTGGCATAAGTGTACTTTCCTTGGAAAACATAGCTGATTTAAAATAGCTCGGTTGGGAAACAGCTATTGTCGGTTTTATACCGGTCTTATTTATCCAGTTCCCCGATGGAGTTAGCCATTTATATGCCGTCATTTTCAGATTACTGCCGTCTCCTAATTCATTTTCAAAAGTCACTTGAACTGTTCCTTTTCCATAAGTAGTTTCACCTACCAGTTGGCTTCCAATTGTTTCTTCTAATGCTCCAGCAAGAATTTCTGATGCGCTAGCACTACCTTTATTTATGAGTATCGTTACAGGATAATTTTTTGTATTCCCTTTGGATAGTGTAGGTTCACGTGTTCCATATCGATTCTCAACTTGCACAATAGGTTTTCCATTAGGTACAAATTGTTCAGCAATTTCAACAACAATATTTAACAATCCACCTGGATTATTGCGAACATCAATGATTAATCCTTTTAGTCCATTTTCTTCTAGTTTTACTAACTCATTTTTGAAATCAACTGCTGTATTAGAGGAGAATTGGCGTATTTCGATTTTTCCGATTCCTTGCTCTAGCATGCTCGCATACACGGTTTCTACGTCGATTTCATCACGAACAACTACTACAAAAATAGGGTTAACATATCCATTTCGAATTAATTCAAGCTTAGCTTGTGTACCTTTGGCTCCGCGAATTTTTAATGCTGCTTGTCCCAAAGTTAGCCCCTCTAGTTTTTCGCCATTTACAGATAATACGATATCATTGGATTGTATACCCGCTTTCTCTGCAGGTGAACCTTTGATCGGCGAGACCACGATTACTTTACCGCCTTCAATAGAAACTTCTGCTCCTATCCCTTCGAACGATGAAGATATGCTTTCGCTGAATTGTTTAGATTCCTTCTCGTCCATATAAACTGTGTAAGGATCTTCGAGGGCTTCAAGCATCCCATTGATTGCACCACTTACGAGCTTATCATGATCAATTTCTTGAATGAATTTTTTTTCGATCAAATGATAAATATTTTCTATCTTTTTTAAATCTTGTTCACGTAAACTCGACTTCGCTGCAGAAGATACAGGAGTGTCTACACTTGTATTTGCGGTTTGTGAAATACTCGATTCACTTGATGAAATTTGTAAAATGTGTGGTATCTTGTCTCTGAAAGCTAGTGTAATCACACAGCTTACACATACAGATAATACCATAATTATAACAACTGTCCGTCCTTTGAACTGCATGAAGAGTTACACCGCCCTTTAGAACAACTAGCATCTACTTCTACTTAGTTCTATGTCAATAATGACATAAATATACATACTTAGCAAATCACTTTTTTTTTATTTACCTTAAGTAGGGTGCTGGATCTACTGGTTTTTCGTTAATTCTAACTTCTAAATGTAAATGATTTCCCGTTGATCTCCCTGTTGAACCTACTTCAGCGATTTTTTGACCTCTTTTTACAGATTGTCCTTTTTTGACAACTATGCCCTCATTGCGGATATGCGCATATAACGTCCATGTGTTTTGACCATGATCGATAACAACTGTATTTCCGTATCCGCCCCACCATGAAGCGACAATGACAACACCGTTTTCTGCTGCTAATATATTCGTGCCATTAGGAGCTCCGAGATCGATGCCATTATGAGTTGCTCCTTTTTTCCCCGTTATCGGATCTACTCTTTTCCCGAATGTAGAAGTAAGTCGCGCTTTGACACTTAGCGGAAATCCGAATTTGCCACCCTTATATGTGTAATAGAGCGCATCCTCAGCTTCTTTCTTCTTCTTAATCAGCGCTGCTTCTTGGGCAGCATATTGCATTAACTTTCTCTCGTTCTCTTCGGTTATTCCTTCAAGTGTTCTTTCTTGTTGAGACAAAGAAGCAATTCTCAATTCCTTTTCTTTTTCTTTAACAACCAGTTCTGCTCTCAATTGATTTGCTTGTTCATATAGCGTTTTCACTTCAGATAGTTGTTCTTCTGTTTGATTTTTTTTGAACGAAACGATATCACGATCTTTCCTATTGGTGTCTAGGATATCTTTATCTTGATCTACAATTGATTTCAATGCATCCAATCGATTGAGGAAATCCGAAAAACTCGTTGAGCTTAACAGAACATCCAAATAGGATACTATCCCATTCATATAAATTAAGCGTATTCGTGACTTGAGGAGTTGGTCTCGGTTTTCCACTCTTTGCATAGCTAATTCTAATTCTAGTGCATTTTGTACGAGTTCTTCTGATACTTTATCAATTTCCTCGTTCAATTTTGATAATTTTTGGCTTGCATCATCTAATTGCACGAGCAATGTATTGATTTCTTTCGAAGTGACGACCTTTTCTTTTTGAACTTTGGTGATTTGATTAAGCGTTTCTTTTGCTTTTTGTTGAGCAGCTACTCTTATTTTTTTGAGTTTGTTTAATTCTTGATCAATTTTAGCAGTAGCTGTTACTGTTAGAGTAGCTTGTGGCACACATAAAATACTTACCATGCTTATAGCTAACAACACCGACAATATTTTGAATTTCAACACTCATCCTCCTGACCACTGCTACATATAACAGAGTTAATTCTATACTTTTAAATATTTGCGAATCGAAAGTAAACTGCCGAATATTCCTATTGCGGCTCCTATACCCAATAGCAATACAATTAATATGGTATTCACTTCATCATAAGGCTTTAATTTCAAAAATAATAAACTCAAATCTAATTTGCCTGTGTTGATTAAATTCCAATAAATATAAAGCAAAATCAAAATCGGAATAAAGGAACCAATGAACCCGATCATTGCACCTTCAATAAAGAAAGGCCATCTAATAAATGTGTTCGTAGCGCCAACAAGTTTCATGATAGAGATTTCTTTTCTTCTTGCCATAATCGTCAATTTGATCGTATTTGCAATCAGGAATACAGCTGTAATCGACAGAAGTGTTACAATACCAAATCCAATCGTTCTGATTACATTGGTAACTTTAAATAAAGTTTCAATCGTTCCTTTACCATAACTGACTTTAACAATGGGCGCGCTAAGTCTCCCCATATTAATAGTTTCTATCAATTCTGCAGTTTCAGCAACAAACTGTGGATCCTTGACTTCGATCGTAAATGCATCATTAAGCGGATTCTCATCATCTTTGAAACTTCCTAGTAATTCTTTTCCGCTTTCACCTAGTTTCTCTCCCAAATAGATGAGACCTTGTTCTTTTGATATAAATGTAAGTGTTTTTACTTGAGGTATTCCTGTAATAAGATCTTCAACCTCCCTGATTTCTTCAGGTGAAGTACCCATTTCTAAATAAACACGAATCTCTACCTGCTTCTCAATTTGATCTGCAATATATGAAACATTAAGAGTCAATAACAGAAATATACCAAGTATAAACAATGATATCGCAATCGAACTGATCGAAGCAAAAGACATCCATGCATTACGAGTAATATTTTTTATACCCTCACGTAAGTGGCGAAGCATCGTATTAATCTTCATTCCGGTATTCTCCTCGCATTTCATCACGAGTTACAACACCCTGCTCCATAGCAACGACTCGTTTTCGTATCGTATTCACGATTTCTTTGTTGTGAGTAGCCATCAGAACAGTGGTTCCTTTAAAGTTAATTTCATCAAGTAAGTTCATGATTCCCATGGATGTTTCCGGATCTAAATTACCTGTTGGTTCATCAGCAATAATCACAGATGGGTTGTTCACAATAGCTCTTGCAATGGCAATGCGTTGTTGTTCTCCGCCTGAAAGTTGCTCTGGAAATGACTTTACTTTATCTATTAATTTAACGAGTTCTAACACTTCCATCGTTCGATTTCTGATATGTTTCTGAGGCGATTCAATGACTTCTAGTGCAAATGAAATGTTCTCATAAACCGTGAGCTTAGGCAATAATCGGAAGTCTTGAAAAATAACTCCGATATTCCGGCGAATGAAAGGGATTTTGCGTTGTTTCAGTTTATCTAAGTTAAAACCATCAACAAAAATCATTCCTTTTGACGGTTTTTCCTCGCGATACATTAATTTCATGAAAGTAGATTTTCCCGCTCCGGAAGGACCCACGATATATACAAATTCCCCGCGGTTTATTTTAATCGTAATTCCTTGTAGTGCATGGGTACCATCAGGATATGACTTCCATACATCTTGCATTTCAATCACAATAACACATCCTATTTTGTATATTTTGTATATAGTTTTTCTCGATTTAATTACAAATTCCTCTACATGTATGATTTATTTGTTTACAATATATTTATTATAGCACCATTTTCTTTAAAATGAGTAGCTATCTTCGATAATTCAACATTTACCTTCAATCCTTGTCTCATCCAATTTGGAGTGTGCTTATGGTTCTTACAATAACAAGAAAAAAAAGCCTAGAATCGTGTTGCTCATTCTAGACTCATTTCGATTATTTGGTTATGAATGCTCCTTGACCCAATGCTGCACATCTTGCAAATGAGAATCTGCTTTGTTAATCGCATCTTTCACTTGATTCGTAGCAGTACCCCCGATTACATTTCTGGCATTAACCACATGCTGGGGTTGAAGAATCGTATAGATGTCTGTTTCAAAAAGTTCACAAAACCCTTTGAACTCATCTATGTTTAAATCAAGAAGATATTGATTGGCTTGAATACAATACAGTACTAACTTCCCTATAATCTCATGCGCTTGGCGGAAAGGCATCCCTTTATTCACCAGATAATCTGCAATATCCGTTGCATTAGAGAAATCTTGTTTCACCGCTTGATTCATTCGCTCTGTGTTAATTTTCATAGTCGAAATCATCGGTGCATATAACTGTAATGCGCCTACAAGCGTATTGAGAGTGTCAAACATGCCTTCTTTATCTTCTTGCATGTCTTTGTTGTATGCTAGAGGTAGAGCTTTCAAAACCGTTAAGAGACCGATGAGATTACCAAACACTCGCCCTGTCTTCCCACGGATCAGTTCAGGTACATCAGGGTTTTTCTTCTGTGGCATAATGGAACTGCCTGTGCAAAAAGCATCGTCGAGTTCGATGAATGAGAATTCTGTACTTGACCATAAAACAAGCTCTTCTGACAATCGCGATAAATGAAGCATGATAAACGAAGCGTTGGCCAAAAATTCTAAAATAAAATCACGATCACTAACCGCATCTAAGCTGTTTTCATATAATCCATCAAACCCTAATTGTTCTGCAACGAAGTGTCGATCGATAGGAAATGTAGTTCCTGCCAAAGCTCCCGCTCCAAGCGGAAGTATATTAATGCGTTTGTAACTATCCTGTAATCGCTCAATATCTCTATTAAACATAGCTACATAAGCCATCAAGTGATGCGAGAATACGATCGGCTGCGCTCGTTGTAAATGAGTGTACCCTGGGAATATCGTCTCAACGTGTTCCTTGGCTTGACCGATGATGGCAACTTGTAATTTCACTAGTAATCCGATGAGCTCTACTACCCGTCTACGTAAATACAGATGCATGTCTGTAGCAACTTGATCATTGCGACTTCTACCTGTATGCAGTTTTCCCCCTGTTGGACCAATTTGCTCAATTAATTTTTTTTCGATACTCATGTGAATGTCTTCATTTTGTGAGGTGTAGACGAACTCCCCAAGTCGAATTTGTCCTAAAACATCAATGAGTCCCTCTTTAATTTTATTTACTTCTTCCATGTTCAATATGCCACATTTACCTAACATCAATACATGGGCTATGCTTCCTTGGATGTCTTCTTCGGCAAGTTCTTTATCAAAAAATATGGACGCCGTATAATCCTCTACAAGTTGTTCCGTTGGTTTGGTGAATCGTCCTCCCCACAGTTTTGACAATATGTACTCACCTCTCATTCATTCTATAAAAGCAAGATCTAGCTATTTCTTTGTTCGACCATCGAAGCGACTTTCAATCGCAGTGCGTGTAAATGAATAAATCCTGTAGCATCTGACTGGTTATACGCTTTTGTCGGATCTGCTTCCATGGTAGCAATTTCAGGATTATAGAGACTCACATGACTCTTTACACCTGCAGCGATTACATTACCTTTGTATAGTTTTAAGCGGACTGTGCCTGTTACATTTTTTTGGCTTTCTGTCACAAGTGCTTGAATTGCATAGCGTTCAGGAGCAAACCAAAATCCATTATATACGAGTGAACTGTATTTTGGAATTAATGCATCTCGAACATGCATAACATCTCGGTCCATCGTTAATGATTCCATGATCCGATGCGCAGTAAATAAGATACTGCCCCCTGGCGTTTCATAGACGCCGCGACTCTTCATTCCTACGAATCGATTTTCTACCATATCTACTCTTCCAATACCGTGCTTCCCGCCTAGCGTATTCAGTTGTTCCATAACTTGTAAGGGTGATAAGGATTGTCCGTTTACTGCTACACATCTACCTTCTTGAAAATCAAGTTCAATATACTCAGCTTGGTTAGGTGCATCCTCCGGAGAAACTGTTAAAACAAACATATTTTTGTTCGTTTCAGCACTAGAGTCAAACCATGGATCTTCAAGGACGCCACTTTCAAAACTAATGTGCAACAAATTACGATCCGTGGAATAGGGTTTAGCTATGGAGGCTTGTACAGGAATTTGGTGCTTAGACGCATAAGCAATCATTTCTGCTCGACCAGGAAATTTCTCGCGAAACTCCTCCATTCGCCAAGGAGCGATACATTGTAGTTCCGGTGCAAGTGCTGCAGCTGTTAATTCAAAACGCACTTGATCATTACCTTTCCCTGTTGCTCCATGAGCAATCGCTGTTGCTCCTTCTTTTCGCGCAATTTCAACCATTTTCTTGGAAATTAATGGCCTAGCAATCGATGTACCCAATAAATATTGACCTTCATACAATGCACCTGAGCAGAACATGGGGTAAATAAAGTCCTTGGCAAATTCTTCACGTAAGTCTTCAATATATATTTTGGATGCACCTGTTTGTAACGCCTTTTCTTCTAAACCTTCAAGTTCTTCTTTTTGACCAATATCTGCTGTAAACGCAATAATTTCGGCATCATACGTTTCCTTAAGCCATTTCAAAATAACGGATGTATCTAGTCCACCTGAATAAGCAAGTATAATTTTCTCTTTAGACATATTTTCGTTTCTCCATTCTTATTTCACATAATTGCAGCCATAATCGCTTTTTGCGCATGCAGTCTGTTTTCCGCTTGATCGAAAACAATGGAATGTCCCCCGTCGATAATGCCTTCCGACACTTCTTCTCCTCGATGAGCAGGTAAACAGTGCATAAACAAATAATCTTTTTTGGCTATTTTCACTAAGTTTTCATTCACTTGGTAGTTTTTGAAAACGAGCACTCGATCTGCTTGCTCTTTCTCATGTCCCATACTTGTCCACACATCTGTATATATGATGTCTGCTTGTTCGATGGCTTCGCGAGGGTCGCGATAGACATGAATGCTGCCTCCCGATTGATTCGCATATTCTCGTGCCATAGAAGTCACTTCTTGATGGGGTTCATACCCCTCTGGTGTTGCAACAGTAACATCCATCCCTAGTTTAGCACCGCCAATCATCAAAGAGTGTGCCATATTGTTACCATCACCGATATAGGCAATTTTGAGTCCTTTCAGTCTGCCCTTTTTCTCTAATATCGTTTGATAATCAGCTAGAGCTTGACAAGGATGTGAGAGATCCGTTAACCCATTAATCACAGGCACCTTAGCTCCTCGTGCAAGTTCAATAACCGTCCGATGTCCATACGTTCGAATCATAATTCCGTCGACATACCGTGACATGACTTGTGCTGTATCCATGATGGTTTCGCCTCGACCTAATTGAAGATCATTTTTGCTCAAAAATAGTGCATGCCCGCCTAATTGGTAAATTCCCACTTCAAAAGACACTCTCGTGCGAGTTGAAGATTTTTCAAAAATCATTCCAAGTGTTTTTCCTTTTAACAGATGGTGAACGATACCGTTCCTTTGTTGTAGCTTTAATTCTATAGCTGATTGAAGTAAGTATTCAATTTCTTCTGATGTATAATCAACAAGTCCAATGAAATCTCTACCTTTCAATTGGAATGCGATTTGTTCTTTCGTCGACTGCTCCATAAATATCATTCCTTTCAACATCATCTATCCTGAACAGTTGATCTATGCTTAATCTATATTCATTAACTTCGCTTCCAATACTTCACAAATGACATCTAATCCTCGTTCAAGATCACATTGCGGTATATTCAGACTTGGTGCCAAACGAATCACATACGTTCCCGCAGAAATGGTTAGTATCCCTTGGTTATGCATATTTGTAATCAGCTCCGATACAGCTATTGTACATACAATACCGATCAATAAACCTTTTCCCCGTATTTCTTTGACAAGCGAGTTGGCTTTCAACCTCTCTCTTAATTGTTGAATCACATATTCACCAAGAGTCGCAGCGCGTAATATTAATCCTTGATCTAAGATCGTTTCTAATGTAGCTAAGCTCGCTGCTGTTGCAATCGGTGTTCCCCCAAATGTTGAACCATGCGTTCCAGCCGAAAATGCTTCAATCAATTTTGCTTTTCCTAACATAGCACCAATCGGAAACCCGCTGCCAAGACCCTTTGCAAGGGTAATGATATCCGGTTCGATATCATAGTGTTCATATGCAAATAATTTCCCTGTTCGCCCCATACCTGTTTGAATTTCATCGACGATTAATAATATCTCCTGCTGTTTACAAATCTGAGCAATTTCAGCCATGAATGTTGGGTCTGCTGGCAATACCCCACCCTCACCTTGCACAGCTTCAATCATAATCGCACACGTATTCGGAGTAATGACATCATACACAGACTGAATATCATTAAAGTTAGCGTACAAAAACCCTGCAGGCAAAGGATGAAAGCCATCTTTGACTTTCTCTTGACCAGTTGCAGTAAGTGTAGCCAAGGTTCGCCCATGAAACGACATGTGGAAAGTAATGATTTCTATACGGTTTTCTTGTTTGCGTATTTTGCTTGAGTATCTTCTCGCTAGTTTTATAGCAGCTTCGTTCGCTTCAGCACCTGTAGAACAAAAGAATACTGCATCCAAACAGCTATGTTCAGTAAGCATTTGAGCTAGTTTTTCTTGATTTGGAATATGGAATAAGTTGCTCACATGCCATAATTGGTGAAGTTGATCGATAAGTTTATCTTTAACTTGCTGGGGAACATGACCAAGGTTGGTAACGGCTATTCCGCTCATAAAGTCAATATATTCCTTACCTTGATCATCCCATAATCGGCTACCTTCTCCTTTCACTAAGGTGATCGGAAATCTTGCGTATGTTGGAAAGAGCGCGCTTGGTTTGATAGGATCTGTATTCACGTTTACACCTCTTTCCATTAGAATTCATAACAAGTAGCTATCTCATTATACGTGTGCCGATGTTTTCTTTTTGCAATACCTTACTCAAAATATAGGGCTCGGCTCCGTGTACGATAATGACTTCTTTCACATGACCTTGTATGCACTGCATAGCGGCTCGAACTTTGGGGATCATCCCTCCATATATCTCACCATTCGTCATCATCTCTTCGGCTTCTTGAACTGTAACTGTAGGACAGACTACGTTTTGGCCTTCGATGGTTCTCATGATCCCAGGTACGTCTGTAACAACAATCAGTGGGTCAGCTTTCAGGAATGATGCAACTGATCCTGCAACTGTATCTGCATTAATATTGAAACGTTGTTTGCCATCTGGTGATATTCCGATAGGCGCTATCACAGGGATGTATCCCATGTCGAGTATTTGTTGAAGAAGAGTTACATTCACCTGAATCACATCACCAACAAAACCTATTTTCTCGTGATTCGTGACAGGTTCTGCTTCGATCAAATGACCATCTACTCCGGAGAGACCTATTGCACGAATACCTGTCGATTGTATTCGCCTTACAATTTGTTTATTCATCTGACCACTTAGCACCATTTCAACTACATCCAGCGTAGCATCATCCGTAACTCGTAAACCTTCAACAAATGAAGATTCAATGTTTAGTTTACTCAGCATATCTGTTATTGCTGGTCCGCCACCGTGGACGATTACGGCCATAATCCCTTGTTGCTGAAGGTGTTGGATGTCTTTAAAAAAAGAGTCCGGCAAAGCAGCTAAAGTGCTTCCTCCACATTTAATCACAAAACAGTGTCGCGACATACATAAAATACCCCTTCTTCAACAATTTTGTATGTATTACGAGCGATATGACCCATTGATTTTTACATAATCATAAGTCAAGTCACAGCCCCAACTCGTAGCATTGCCTTCACCCATATGGAGGTCGATATGAATCGAAATATGTTCGGTTTTCAAATATATGGTTGCTTGCTCCTCATCGAATAAGACTGGACTTGATGCTTTCAGTACCATGATATCTCCAAGACGAATATCAACAGTGTCTGGGTTTATCGGCTGTTCGGCGCGACCAATAGCAGCAATAATTCTTCCCCAGTTAGCATCAGCACCGAAGCAAGCAGTTTTTACAAGACTTGAACCAATCACTGTTTTTGCGATCACTTGAGCTGCGAGATCAGTTGAGGCATTGGAAACATTCACTTCAATGAGCTTTGTTGCACCTTCTCCATCACGAGCAATCGCTTTAGCTAAATATTCAGCAACAGCATAGAACGCTGAACGAAATACTTCCCAATCAGGATGATCGGGTTGTAAGGGATTATGCTTCGCAAAACCACTTGCCATAGCAATTACCATGTCGTTCGTACTCGTATCCCCATCAACAGAAACCATATTAAATGTTTTTTCTGTAATATAACTTAAGATCAGTTGTAGCTCTTGGCTTTCGATTTGTGCATCAGTAGTGATAAAACCCAACATGGTAGCCATATTTGGATGAATCATCCCTGAACCTTTTGCTGCTCCTGCAATATGTACGGGTATACCATCTATTTGTAATTGCACGCAGGTCATTTTTTGCACAAGATCTGTAGTTAAGATCGATTGGCAAAAATCCTCAGCTCCATCAAGCTTGACTCGTTGGGGTAATTCAGAGATGCCTGTTAATACCTTTTCCATAGGAAGACTTACACCGATAACTCCAGTTGAAGTAACACCGACTAAGTGTTCCGCAATACCAAAAGCCTCTGCTGTAGCAGAACGCATTCGTCTCGCATCTAGAACTCCTTGTTCACCTGTGCATGCATTCGCATTGCCACTATTCACAACCATGGCTTGTAGTCTTTGGGAGGAAGTAATGCTTTCTTGTGTAACGCGTAATGGTGCTGCTTGAAAAATATTACGCGTGTATACCGCGGCTACAGCTGCTGGAACCTCACACCAAATCACACCTAAATCATTTCGCTCGACTTTCTTTAATCCACAATGAAGCCCTCCCGCTTTAAACCCTTTAGGTGTAGTGATTCCCCCACTTGTGAACTCAACATGTTTTGTCCGATTTGACATTGCCGATAGCCACCCGTCCCATTCTACCGTTAATTATGCCTCTTAATCATTTACCTTATATCCATATGACGAAAGAGTGCTTTTTTCTATTCTTTTCGAATGAAGTATCGTTTAGTGTATCATGGATAGATTGGAGTAAATGTAAGACCTAGTGATTCATCCCAACCGTACATCAGATTGAGATTTTGAATCGCTTGACCAGCTGCACCCTTGACTAAATTATCTATCACCGAAATGATCGTGATACGATTGGTACGTTCATCCACTGAAAATCCAATATCGCAGTAATTCGAGCCCATCACTTCTTTGGTTGCAGGCCATTTCCCGATATCTCTCACTCTCACAAATATTCGATTCTTATAATATTCTTGATAGAGATGAATAAATTGCTCATTGGTTAGATTCTTGTTCAAAGTTGCATACATCGTGGACATAATCCCTCGTGTCATCGGAACTAGATGCGTAGAAAACGTTGTAATGACCTTTTGGTTGGCGATTCGACTTAGCGCTTGTTCGATTTCAGGAATATGCTGATGTTTATTTAGTTTGTATGCAGATAAATTCTCGTTTACTTCAGCATAATGAACACCTAGACTTACTCCTCTACCTGCTCCAGAAACACCGGATTTCGCATCAATAATAATCGTATTCACATCAATCCATTCCGCTTGTACAGCAGGAATAAGTCCTAGAAGCGTTGCCGTTGCGTAGCATCCCGGATTTGCGATAAAGTCAGTGTGACGTATTTCATTTGTGAAAACTTCACTTAACCCATAGACTGACTTAGCTAAGTCATTTAGAGAAGCAGCTTTTTTGTTGTACCATTGCTCGTATACTTCTGGTAACTTAATACGGAAATCCCCCGATAAATCAATTACTTTCAATCCAAGGTCTAATAATTGAGGAGATAGCGTGGTACTAACTCCTGGTGGAGAAGCAAGGAAGACCACGTCAGCTTCCTGAGCAATTCTGGTTACATCCAATTCATCAAGTAGATCCACCACAATACCCTGTAAATGAGGGTATCCCTCTGCCATTGATACTCCTGCAGTTGATGTAGAAATCACAGAAGTAATTTCCGCTTTGGGATGAGTCAGCAGTAATCGGAGTAACTCGACACCACCATATCCTGTTGAACCTACAATTGCTACTCGAACTACTTTAGACATCCATACTTCCTCCAAGTTTATTGATCAATATGTATGATTATACATTTTTAAGAATAATAATTCAAATTATATTTAGACCCTCTTCACAAAAAAATCCTACACACAAAGTGAGTAAGATGAATTCTAGCACTATCCAGGTTCTCTTCCATTTAACTTAATCTGAGTTCGCAAATATGCGTCAACAAATGGCTCGATTTCACCATCCATAACTGCTCCTACATTGCCAGACTCGGTCAAAGTACGATGATCTTTCACCATGCTATAAGGATGGAATACATACGAACGTATTTGACTTCCCCATGCAATATCTGACTGATCTCCTCGTATATCATTGATGTGCTTCAATTGTTCTTTGATCTTCTTTTCATACAGTTTAGATCGAAGCATCTTCATTGCACGTTCTCTGTTTTTTATCTGTGATCGTTCCGTCTGGCAGCCAACAATTATTCCGCTTGGCATATGAGTGATGCGAACTGCCGAATCCGTAGTATTGATATGTTGTCCACCTGCACCGCTAGAGCGAAATGTATCTACCTTTAAATCTTCTGATCGAATATCAATCTCGACATCATCTTCAATTTCAGGTATGACATCACATGACACAAAAGATGTATGTCGACGGCCCGAGGAATCAAATGGAGAAATTCTGACGAGTCGGTGAACTCCTTTCTCTGCTTTTAAGTAGCCATATGCATTAAAACCTTTTACTAGCAATGTTACACTTTTAACTCCTGCTTCGTCACCAGGTAAGTAGTCAAGTATTTCTACTTTAAAATTTTGATTTTCTGCATAGCGCCGGTACATCCGCAAAAGCATCTCAGCCCAGTCTTGCGATTCAGTTCCACCCGCTCCAGGATGGAGTTCCACAATCGCATTTAATCGATCATAGGGTTGGTTCAATAATAATTGCAATTCAAACTCTTTTAACTTCTTCATGAACGTGGAAATACTAGAAATCATATCTTGAGCGAGAGATTCATCATTCTCTTCATCAGCTAGTTGAGCCATCAATGCAATATCTTCAAACTCATTTGAAAGTACCTCGAATTGATCTACTGAATTCTTGATATCATTCATATCTGCAATTAATTTTTGGGCACGTTCTGGTTCATCCCAAAAACTCGGATCCCCCATCTTTTCTGCATAATCATCAATGATTTCAAGTTTATGTTCTAAGTCAAAGGGACCCCCTTAATTCACTTAATCTTTGAGCTGATTCTTTCAAGTCTTGTTTTAATTCCGGATCCAACATTCCCTACACCCCAATTTCATAAATATACGATTATTTCCCATGGCATAATTTATACTTCTTCCCACTACCACATGGACAAGGATCGTTTCTGCCCACTCTCTCATCGCGAACAGTTGGCTTTTTGATCACTTCCGTCTTGTTATCAACTGCTTGTCCTTGAGCTACTGCTTGTCGCTCTATATTGTTTTGAACATGTGCTTTCATAATATACGTAGCGACTTCTTCTTGAATGCTATTCACCATTTCTTGAAACATTTCAAAACCTTCAAATTGATATTCTCGAAGCGGGTCTGTACCACCATATCCTCTCAAGTGAATACCTTGACGTAGCTGCTCCATCGCATCAATATGGTCGGTCCACTTACTATCAACTGCTCGTAACACTAATACTTTTTCGAACTCACGGATTAATTCTTCACCAATTTCTTTCTCGCGTTCATCATATCTTTGATTTACACGTTGTTGTATGAATTGAATCATATCCTCTTGTTCGAGGTTCCATAGGTCCTTTTCCTCGATAGGATCTTCTTGAAAGAATACGTTATTCATGTAAGCCGTGGTTTCCTCAAATTCCCAATCCTCAGGTATTTGATCATTTGGACAATGCAGAAGAACTTTCCGTTTGATGACTGTTGCAAGCATATCCTCGACAATCTGCCGAATATTTAATGAACTCAGTACCTGCTTACGTTGTTTATAGATAATTTCTCTTTGTTGATTCATCACATCGTCATATTGCAAAACAATCTTACGAATATCAAAGTTATTTCCTTCGACTCGTCGTTGAGCAGATTCTACAGCTCGCGTAACTAATTTGCTTTCTATAGGCTGATCTTCTTCCATGCCGAAGCGATTCATCATCGCCATGATATTTTCTCCGCCGAATCGCCTCATTAATTCATCCTCTAGAGATAAATAAAACTGTGAGGACCCAGGATCACCTTGTCGTCCAGACCGTCCACGTAATTGATTGTCAATTCGTCTGCTTTCATGACGCTCAGTACCGATAATATGCAGTCCACCTAGTTGTACAACGCCATCACCTAATACGATATCCGTTCCTCGTCCTGCCATATTCGTTGCAATCGTCACTGACCCTATTTGCCCAGCTCTCGAAATAATTTCTGCTTCTTCTGCGTGATATTTAGCGTTAAGCACTTTGTGAGCGATTCCCTTTTTCTTCAATAACTCTGACAATAACTCGGAATTCTCAATGGAGACCGTTCCGACTAATAAAGGCTGTTTATTTTTGTTGCGTAAAATGATTTCGTCAACAACCATTGTGAATTTCCCTTTGGTTGATTTGAAAATCAAATCCGGTAAATCATCTCGAACCATTGGCCGATTCGTTGGAACAACTACAACGTCAAGTCCATATATTTTTTTGAATTCTTCTTCTTCCGTCTTTGCTGTACCTGTCATTCCCGAAAGTTTGCGGTACATACGGAAGTAGTTTTGGAACGTTATCGTTGCCATTGTCATACTTTCATTTTGAACTTTAAGCGACTCTTTCGATTCAATAGCTTGATGTAAGCCTTCACTATATCGACGCCCTGTCATTAATCTACCGGTGAACTCATCAACGATAATTATTTGTTCATCTTGCACGACGTAATCCACATCACATTTCATGATCATATGTGCTTTTAACGCTTGTGTAATGTGATGATTAAACGTAATATTTTCGTGGTCAAATAAATTTTCGATGGCGAAAGCTTTTTCTGCTTTGGCTACTCCTGAATCAGTTAACGCCACACTGCGAGCTTTAACGTCAATTAAGTAATCCTCTTCCTGGATTCTTTGAATAAACCGATCAGCTGTATAATAGAGATCTGTTGACTTTGCTGCTTGACCTGAAATAATAAGAGGTGTTCTTGCTTCATCAATGAGAATAGAGTCCACCTCATCGATCACTGCAAAATGCAATGGACGTTGGACCATTTGTTCTGTATATAGCACCATATTGTCACGCAAATTATCAAAACCATATTCATTGTTCGTGCCATACGTGATATCACATTGATATGCCGCTTGTTTTTCTTCATGGGGTAAGTCGTGTAAATTAAGCCCCACCGTTAATTCTAAGAATTGATATATCTTTCCCATTTCTATACTATCACGTTTAGCTAAGTAGTCATTCACTGTAACCACATGTACACCTTTACCTAATAAAGCATTCAGATATACAGCCAATGTACCAACAAGTGTCTTCCCTTCGCCGGTTCTCATCTCAGCTATCCTACCTTCATGAAGAACAATTCCTCCAATCAGTTGAACGTCATAGTGTCTTTTGTTGAGGACTCTCCTTGAAGTCTCGCGAACAACTGAAAATACCTCCGGAAGTAACTCGTCAATCGTGTTACCATTCGCTAACCTATTCTTAAACTCTTGTGTCTTTCCAGATAACTCTTCATCAGTTAACGCCATCATGAGAGGTTCCAGTTGATTGATTTGCTCAACAGTTTTCATCATTCGTTTGATTTCGCGTTCATTGGCATCACCAAAAATTTTCTTAACAATTCCTAACATCGGTGAACCCCTTTCGATTCTTCATATATAAATAAATTGTATCAGTTTGATGAAGTTGTCGCAACTCAACGCTATACAAATCTGATAAAGCGCACATATAAAAAAGCTTGACCTACTTCTTACTCGAGGTCATAGCTTCTTAGTAATTACGACAAATCCATCCTGTGTTCTTTCATTTCATGGATTCAATTAACCCATACCTGCCATCATTTCTCATGTACACGACATTTACTTGATTGGTATCCATGTTTTGAAAGACAAAGAAATTATGACCGATTAGATTCATTTGCAAAATCGCTTCTTCAACATCCATAGGCTTAAGTGTGAAGTTTTTTGTCCTAAACACTTCAAATGTATCTTCATCTTCATGAATTCCAATGCTATTGCTATATTCAACTTTAAATAAATCCCTCTTTCCGCCTGCTAAACGAATTTTTCGATTTACTTTCGTCTTATGTTTACGAATTTGTCTCTCTAGTTTATCTACAACAAGGTCGATCGAAGCATACATATCTGAATTTCGTTCTTCTGCGCGCAACATAACACCGGATAACGGAATCGTGACTTCAATCGTTTGTATGTTTTTGACGACGCTCAGCGTCACATGAACATCTGATTCAACAGGTGACTCGAAATACTTTTCTAACTTACTTAGTTTTTTCTCAATATATTCCTTGAGCGCTTCTGTTACTTGGAGATTTTGTCCTCGAATATTAAATTTCATGATGCACATCCTCCTCCTAACTAAATTTCATACATAATAACATTACCAATATTCTATAGACCAGTAGCAAAATCCTTTATTTATGTAAAAAAATTAAATATATATTTATAAATGTAAAAAAACCCATATATTTACTTATGGGTTTTTAATCTCATCCCTCTATCTATCCTAAATTATGTCTTTAGTTTATAATTTGATAACATTCGCAGCTTGTGGACCTCTTGCTCCTTCAACGATATCAAATTCCACAGATTGACCTTCGTCTAAAGACTTAAATCCATCCGTTTGAATTGCTGAGAAGTGAACAAACACATCTCCGCCTTGGTTGCTTTCAATAAATCCATATCCTTTTTCTGCATTAAACCATTTTACTTTTCCTTGCATAACGAACATTCTCCTCTTATTAAAAATTAAATCATACGCTTTACAATTTGACTATACCACTGGGCAAGAGCGACTGTCAATCCTGTTGAATAATCCACTTATACATATTCATTCCCATTCTATCAACATTTTTTGTATAAATAGCATTCGTGTGAAAGCTTATTTTCATTAGTTATACACAAAGTTATACACACTATCCACAGAATTCATTCTTTTCAAACTTTAATTATACACATTCAAACAAAATATAAGGAACTTTTAAGATCTCGCCCATGAAATCCCATAAATTTTAACTTCTGCATAATTCTTTAAAGTTTTTGCGCATTCATTTAATGTACTTCCTGTAGTGTACACATCATCAACAATAAATATGACATCGATGTCTTCTTTTCTTTTCCCCATTTGATATAGATATTCGGAAATGATTTCTCGATTTACTTCAAATATGTTTTTCAGATTTTCTTCGCGTTTCACTCTCGAACTTTGACTTTGTTTGTCTGTGTGACGAGAACGTTTTAACAGAGGGATAACAGGAATGCCTGTTAAAGAACTTACTACTTGAGCTAGTTGTTTCGCTTGATTAAACCCTCTTTCTTCATAACGCATGTCACTAATTGGTACATAGGTAAGGATCGGTAATTGTGCTAATGTAAGCTTTGGGTTTTCAATGATCAGTAATTGAAATGCTTGCTTCACCATATTGCCTAATATGACTTGAAGTCTTTCATCCCCACGATATTTATATTGAATTAACATTTTTTTCATATCATCATTGTACTGAACTGCACTCCGATTCATTGTAAAGAAAGTTGAAGCTCTTCTTTTACAATCATAACACGCTATGCTCCTCCCACAGATTGAGCATAAGGTTTTTTGAATCCAGGGAATCTTTTGATAACACGGATCACACAATCCCCATTTCTGAGGTTGTAGGCACGAACTTTGTTTGCAATACAAGCATCTTTCTTCCATTGGTTTCATATATCCCCATATATGTTTAAACCATTGGTCGATCTTATATCTGAATCCCTTTTCGTTTTTATTCATCATTTTTCCCTCTCAAATACCCTAATCGTTTTGCCCATCGGTTCATTTGTACAATTTGCTTTTTGGCATCAGACTGTGACTTCGAAACTTCATTTGCTATAAAATACACTTTCCCCGAGGGATCTTCAATCGATCTGCCAGCTCTTCCTGCCATTTGTACAAGTGCCGCTTCATCAAACAACCTCGAATCCGCGTCAAATATATACACATCGGAAAATGGTATCGTAATCCCTCGTTCAAGAATCGTAGTGGTCACTAGAATCCTTATCTGTTTCTCGCGAAATCGATTAACTTTTGCTTGTCGATCGGGATCCTTAGATGATGTTCCTTCTATTTGTTCGTGATTCAAAGAAAAATGTTGTGCGCGATATATTTTTCTGATGAGATTTACCATCGGTTCAACAAGCTTGATTGCAGGCACGAAGATAAATAACTGTGCCCCTCTTTCCACAGATATTTGTAATTTTATTTCAACTTTTTTAGGAATCTCTTGCTTGGAGATATATTGGTTAACTGTTTGGGTAGTAATAAATTGGGGAACAGGAAGTGGATATCGATGAAATCTCACGGGTACACGAACATGTGGAAGTTTACCTGAACTTACTTGTTTTCTCATATATGCAGGTGGTGTCGCAGAGAGAAGAAGATACTGTCCTTCGTCTTTCACTACTTGATCAACAGCGAACTCTAGCATTGGATTATTATGATAGGGAAATGCATCCATTTCATCAATAATTGCTAAATCAAAAGCTTTGTGAAAACGAAATAGTTGATGTGTCGTCGCGATAGTAATATCACCTTGCTCAAATCGTTCTGTGCTTCCTCCATAAAGAGCAACTACGC
>CAMCVV010000031.1 GCA_945881905.1 Paenibacillus alvei | reverse complement strand
AAAAATGACAAGATCATAGAAATTTTTATTAATCAGAAAACAGCTCTAGTCAATGGTGTTCCCATTGTAATGAATGTTTCACCTTTGATTATCGATCAGAAGACGATTCTTCCGCTTCGCTTCATTGGTGAACAACTTGACGTTAAGTTTATCTACGATAGTTTCACTCACTCGGTATATATGTTCAAGAAAATCGAGACGCTAGCTTCTCCGAAAGTAGATGAGCTGCTTATTGCTGAAGGGGAATCGGAAACTGTAGTTCATTTTGGTGATGTCGAGGACGATACGGATCCATCTCAATCGACGACTTCATCAGATCTTGCAATCAGCTTTATCCATGGGATCAAGATGACTTCACAAGGCTTAGTTGTTGAAGCTCGCTCGGGTGAACTGAAGCCTACCATGATGAAATTAACGAATCCCAACCGGCTCGTCTTTGATTTTCCTAATTCAACATTAGAGTCTTCCTTGTTACCTTTATTATCTAAAGGGATTGGCGAATTCTCTTCCACACACCCGAATGTAAAGAAAATACGATTCTCGAATTTCTCTGATGATCCCATGACAGTAAGAGTTACCCTCGACTTAATTGAGCCAGCTAGTTATATCGTTGTGCCGACTTCGGAATCTCATGTATTTCGAGCAAATCTCACCAAGTCAGCGTATCATATAGTGATTGATCCAGGGCATGGAGGCAAAGACCCGGGCTCAGAAGTCTATTCAGGTGTAGCAGAGAAGGACTTCAATCTGTCAGTCTCCAAACAACTTAGAGATATATTAGCTCAAGATAGTCGAATGAAGATCACATTAACACGTTCAGATGATCGCTTTATTAGCTTGAATGATCGCGTAGATATCGCAAACACGCTAGGTGCAGATGTATTTATTTCGATTCATGCAAATTCGTATATTGATTCGAAGACTCGTGGTGTTGAGACTTTTTATGCGCGCGGAGACAGTGTGGATTTAGCTCAAGCACTTCATCGCGTTGTGCTTCAAGCGACGGGATTTCCTGATCGATCAGTTCGTATTTCTTCACACCGAGTAACGCGCAACACTACGATGCCTGCAGTTCTCCTTGAGCTTGGATATCTGTCAAATGCGAATGATGCAAAGGCGTTGATGCAGGCATCCGTTCAACAACGACTTGCTACTTCGCTGGCTGCTTCGATTATCCAGTATGTTGAATCCCGTGAAAGGTAACACACTTATGATGAAGAAAGCACGCTGTATAGGTTCACTTACGTGTTTCCTGTTACTAGGAACAGCTTGCAGCGAAGCAATCTCACTTACCTCACAGTCAACTGCTAACCCATCGACATCTCCACAACTTGTTCACACGCAACCTCCCGATACGGTATATACACAGCAGCAGATCAGTGCGTACTTCACGAATGCGAATGCAGATACTTTAGTTGAACAAGAATTGATGATTACGTATCAGAATGTTCAACAAAAAATCTCTCTAGCGCTAGAAGCATTGTATCAAAGTGCGGATCCCGATTTAATTAGTCTAACCACAGCGATTGACTATCACTCGGTGGTGTTCAATCCTTCCACGAGCGTATTAAATATAGATCGGGGCATTGACACGAAATCATTTATCGCGATTATAGAGGAGATAACATGGCTATGCTGCTAAGGAAATACGTATACCTGCTCATGTGTTGTAGTCTAGCGGTCTGTCTTATGGCTCCACACACATCTGCAGAAACGACAAATCCACTCGATGTGAAAAGTCTAGTAAAGTGGAAATTTCCTGATGTGAAATCGACGCACTGGGCTTATCGGCATATTGTTAAGCTAGCTACTGAGAGTATTATAATCGGAAACGACACAGGACTCTATATGCCTGAGAATTCAGTCTCCCAGCAAGACGCGATCATTATTGCGATTAGAATGATGGGACTGCAACCAGAAGTGGATGCCATCAAATCGAAGAAACTATTGCCTAAGGAATTCATCGTTAGTGAATATGCTCATAATTATATGACAGTTGCGCTAGACAGAGGTCTTATCTTGCAGCAAGAAGAGAAAGAATTAGCGGTATCTTCCAAACAGAATTGGGGAATTCGAGATGCGACGCGCGAATGGTTGGTCAAAATTATGATCAGAGCAATTCAAAAACAAAATCTCGCGAATGGACTTTCTGACAAAACCCCGAGTTTCATTGATGCCAAAACCATGAATCCTAATTCGTGGGGATATGTGAATGCAGCGCAAAGCTTAGGACTTGTGACAGGGTTCACAGATGGCTCTTTTGCACCTTTGCAAGAAGTTACTCGTGCGCAAATCGCTACCTTGATGAGTCGTGCGCAAGTGCATGCAGATCAATTACCGTCTCGTGTAAGTAAAGGGATCGTTAAAGCGATAACTTCAAAAAGCATAACGCTAGAAATGAATAACGGTGTTGTTTCTTCATGGTTGATTCATCCAGAAGCGCATCTCTATGGTTTAAAATCAGATGTAAAGATTGGTTTGAAAGATATTCAAGCACTTGTCGAAGTGACGATCGTTCAATTTGAAGGAATAATTTACTATATCGAAATTACGAATCCGCAAACGAGTCTAGAAGTCTTTGAAGGTTATTTGCAAGCGCTTCGACTCGATAATTTACAAGTAGACGTGTTACACAAAGGCAAGATGACTACATCCATACTTTCTCCTGCTGTTGGTATCACAGATGTCAATGGAAGAGGATTAAGCTTCAACTCCTTGAATCGAGGAACATATCTCGTGTTGAAGAGAAATAAGCTTTCTTCGGATCTTAAGATTACAGAAATCATCGTCATGCAACCTCCAATGAATAAATCATTAAAAGGTATTGTGCAAGGGATGAATGTCGTTCAGCGCGAAATCAAAATTCTAGAAGAGACATCCAATCTTTCTGTGGATTTGCCGATATCAAATAAAGTTATGTCAACTTATGCAAATGCAAAAATTGCTGAAATCTCAAGCATCGAAGTCGGTGACCAGTTAAGTATGGAAGTTGTAGATAGTGAAATTGTGAAGATTATTATCTTGCAGAAGGTCAAAAAAGTGAATTATGTAGAAGGGGTGTTGATTTCTAGTAACCTCAAATCTCTCATCATTACTGTGGAAGTCGAACCGGGGAAACTTTCCTCTTACTATTTGGATCCTTCCTACAAAGTGACATTACTTGATATTCTGGAATTGCGATTAGCGGATATCAAATACAACGATCGCGTAGAGCTAGAAATCGTCGAACAAAAAGTTAAGCGGATTATAGTTATCAAATAATATGATCAGTGAACAAATGATTTTTATTCTCGAGAAGCATTGATTATGTTGTCAATATTCGTTACACTAGAACATGTTAGTTTGTTTTTTGTTTGGTTACATAGGTAGATGATGTATGAAGCTACGACGCAGATAGGAAGCAGATATGTATAATGAATCGTAAGCAAGTCAGACATATTTTGGATACAATTGGATATTTATTTCCTGATGCACATTGTGAGCTTCATCACAACAATGCATTCGAATTAGCGATTGCAGTTCTATTGTCTGCACAATGTACGGATGTAACTGTCAATAAAGTGACGCAACGACTATTCCAAAAGTATAAAACCCCTTACGATTATGTATCCGTGTCTCTAGAAGAACTTCAACAAGACATTCGTCAAATCGGTCTTTTCCGTAACAAAGCGAAGCATATTCAACATTTATCAGCAATACTCATCGAGCAATACCATGGTGAACTCCCTCATGCTCACGAAGAACTAATGAAACTACCGGGCATAGGACGAAAAACAGCCAATGTCATTGTTTCTACTGCATTTGGCGTTCCGGCCATTGCTGTGGATACGCATGTAGAGCGAGTATCCAAACGTTTGGGATTAGTCAATCTCAAAGACAGTGTACTTGAAGTCGAAAAAAAACTGATGAAGCAAGTTCCTCGAGATGAGTGGTCACTTACGCATCATCGCTTCATTTTCTTTGGACGTTATCATTGTAAAGCACTTCAACCCAAATGTGAGCTATGTCCGCTACGCGATGGGTGCCGCGAAGGAACGAAAAGATTAAAATCGATTTCTTCACAAACACCTCTGCAACATAAGAAACATGGAAATTAGACCTTAAATGAAGGATGGGATTATTATGAAATGTGTTACTGTATATACAAAAGATTTCGAACTATTTTCAGATATTTATGAGGAAATTATTAACACACCCCTTAAAGATCAAGAAGAGAAAGAAATTTCTGGCGTCATGATTAGTGAAGTAGGAAGCGTGCCACAAAACTATATCGATAAAATGAAAGTGAAGACAGAAGTTGTTGTGATGCGTGTCAAAAATTCAGATATTACTATATTACAACATCGCGATATATTCGAAATCTTCTTACCAGAACAAGAATAAAGGTTAACTTCTAATCTCCGAGGGTTGGGGATTTTTTTCATGCAATCATGTAGATAAAGAACGTAGGAGTTTGGAGATGAACGTGAATACGTATGAGGTAAGTCAGAAACTGACCGAAGCCATGGAGAAAGTCAGAGAACGTTTCGAAGCGCAAGAAGATCATCATGCAGCGGCGAAATTACAGCAATTAATTGAGAAGAAACACGTCGGGGTTTTTCAAATTGCTTTTTGTGGTCATTTCTCAGCAGGGAAGTCTTCTATTCTTAATTTACTTTGCACTCACCCCATGTTGCCTTCAAGTCCTAGACCCACGAGCGCTAATATCGTGAGCATTCGTAATGGCGAACCGCTCGCTCGTGTGCGATTGAAGAATAAATCAACTGATGATGCAGAACAGCAGAACTCGTCTTATCAAGCTATTCGCATGGATGAGATCGAAGCCTATTGCAAAAACGGTGATGACATTGAAGAAGTAGAGCTTTCGTATCCACTTCCTTGGTTAGGCGATAAAGGGATATTGATCGATACACCAGGTATTGACTCCACAGACGAAGCTCACTTTCAAGCAACGGACTCGATATTACATCTAGCCGATGTCGTTTTTTATGTCATGGATTATAATTATGTTCAATCAGAATTGAATTTAGCTTTTGCTAAGAAAATGAAAGATTGGGGAAAACCGCTTTATCTCATCGTGAATATGATTGATAAGCACAAAGAACAGGAAATCCCCTTCTTGCAATTCCAACAAACCACGCGTGAAGCGTTTGCACAATATGGGATAGCAGCAGATGGATTTCTGTATGTATCCACTAAACAACCAACACATCTGCACAATGACTGGGTCGTGTTGACTTCATTACTTCATCAGCTCTTGAAACAACGAGAGTTATGGGGTTTGTCGAGTATAGATGGATCATTTCGCTATTTGATCAGCGAACATATCGTCTGGATCGATGACAACCATGAGTCGTTACGTGTTCAGTGGAGAGAACAACTGTCTGTAGGTGATGACCCCATCACCTTAGAAGCTGAAATCGATCGATTGAACCAAAGGCATCAATTCTTACAACATTTTATTGAAGATTTCGATAATAAAATCCGTCAAGAGATAAGTAAAACCATAGAAAATGCGAATATTACACCTGCATTGACGAGGGATCGTGCACATGTGTATCTAGAAACGCGAAAGCCTGGATTTAAAGTAGGGTTTCTGAATCGTCATGCACAAACCTTAGCTGAAGCCGAGAAACGGATGGAAGCCTTTCGTTCTGATTTTGCTGCACAAGTGCAAGCTCAGCTCGATTGGCATTTGAAAGATATGTTGAAGAAAATTGTGCAAGTTCATGAACGATTTGACACGCCGATCGACTTAGAAATTGAAAGTTTGTCCTGGGATGTGTCGCCAACATGGTTAGCTGAACAAGTGCTCTCAAGTGCTACGATGAGTCATGAATATACGTTGAATTATATGAAACAAGTTGCATCAGCATGCAAGCAAATCTATCGCAAAAAGTCATACGAAGTTGTAGATCATCTCGTTGAACTTCTGCGTCATGACAACCAGAATGCAATGATCACTGTGGAGAATCAACTCGAAATGTGGCGCACGCGTCTACATGCGATTCAGGAGCTACAACTCATTGATGCACGCGTTATAGAAAGAAAAGAGCAATTGCATGCACTGAGCGTGGGGACCTGGCAAGAAGAGCTTATGTCCATCAAGCTGAAGCTGCAGGCTCAGGTACATCACATTCAATTAGAACATGCAGAACAAGCAGAACAAGCAGAACAAGCAGAACAAGCAGGTATAGAGCCTGCACATAAGCAGGATACCACATCGGGTGCAGAAGCTGTCACACTTCATCAACTCGAACCTAGCCCAACGATGAATACAAGCGTGCTTGCAGCAACTCGTGACGAAGGGAATCGATCAGAACTCAAAGCTTTAGCATTGCAAGCAGCATCTGCGCTCATCGAAAATATTCCTTCGATGAAATCTCTCTCACTTGCGATGCGTTCGAAAGCTGAGCGTCTTGCGAAGCAATCGTTCACGATTGCTTTATTTGGTGCTTTCAGTGCAGGGAAATCTTCGTTTGCTAATGCTTTACTTGGATCTCGAACCTTGCCTGTTTCGCCAAATCCCACTACAGCTGCAATTAATCGCATTGTATGGCCACAGCCTAATTGGCCACAGGGTACAGCCAAAGTGAAAATGAAATCACATGAAGCCATCTTTCAAGACATGCAATATTCGTTCAAGATTCTAGGATACGATGTTACAGAACTATCTGCGGCACTTCGCTTAATCCCTTCGCTTAATCCGGCAACCACTTCCTCCAAAGGACGAACGCATCTTCACTTCTTGCGTTCAGTAGAAATGGGTTGGAAGCAGATGGAATCCCAGTTAGGGAGTGAAGTGCGCATCACTAGTGTACAGTTTGCAGATTATGTAGCCAAAGAAAGCATGTCGTGCTTCATTGAATCCATTGAATTATATGATGAGAACGCATGGACGAAGCAAAACATTGTTCTTGTGGATACACCAGGTGCAGATTCCATCAATGCACGTCATACAGGCGTTGCATTTACATATATGAAAAACGCGGACGCGATCTTGTTTGTTACCTACTATAACCACGCTTTTTCACAAGCTGATCGCGAATTTTTATTACAGCTCGGTCGAGTGAAAGACAGCTTCGAGATGGATAAAATGTTCTTCATCGTGAATGCATCTGATCTTGCTTCGGATGCAGCAGAACTCGCTCAAGTTCTCACACATATGGATAATAACTTGCTTCACCATGGGATTCGTTATCCGCGAATATATCCAGTGTCAAGTCTGCTGGCACTCGAAGCTAGACTCGATGGAGACATCGATCGTGTGCAAGCGTCAGGCATACAAGCATTCGAAGCTGATTTCAATACATTCATCATTGATGAACTTCGAGATATCGCACTTCGTGCAGCGGACCAAGACATCGAGCAAGCGATCTTTCGGATGAACCAATGGATAGATGGCGCTCGAGATCATGAGCATCAGCGCAAAGCCAGAATCGAACAACTCCAACTTGCGCAAACACAAGCGATTCAAGAACTACAGCACGTAGACTTTCTTTTGGCACATCGTGATGTGCGCAAAGAAATCCAGGAACTCTTGTATTATGTCAAACAACGAACGATGTATCGTTTTGGGGAGTTATACCAGATAGTATTTAATCCATCATCTTTTCGAGAATATGCGAACCAACCCAAAGTTTTTTTGCGATTAAGTAGTGATGAATTACATCGAATGATCGCTCGACATATCCACCAAGAAGTATTAGCTACGACGCTTCGCATCGAGAATTCGATACATGCTATAGCAGCACAACTCCAGCAAGTGTGGGAGAAACAAGTCAATATGCTCATCACGGATATTTCATGGACTGAGGATGAGAAGCAATCATTTGACACACCTGAACTGCATACACCGATCCAACTTCCAGAACTTACAGATAAGCTTCTCTTCGGGTATTTCAAGAATAGCACGTATTTCTTCGAAGCCGAAGGCAATAAGCAATTGAGAAATGAAATTGAACAGCATTGGACGAATTCTGTGGAATTGTGGATGACACAGCAAGTCGAGGAATTAATATGCAAGTATGAAGAGGTATGCCAGTCGCACTTAGAAGCGCGCCGAGAGCGCATGTATGCAAGCATATACGAGCACACCAAAGGCATGTGTGATGCTTTAGACATGAAGATGGATATCCCTCAACTTCAATCCACATTGCAACAATTACATCAATTAATGAACGAACCGTTCAAGACAAACATATAACATGAACCGAGCACGAGACCGATCATAAATACTGACCAGATCGGAAACTTCCATTTCCCGAGTAGTAATAGCGAAAGCAGAGCGATACCCGGACTTACCCAATCGTGAAATACATCAACGGATAATCGAATCAAGAAATTTGCTGTTAATCCTACTACTGCTGCACTTACACCAGCCAGATAGATTTTGACCCATGGACGTTGTCGGATTTTCTCGAAGTACGGTACACCCAGTAAAATAAACAAAAAAGCAGGTAAGAAAATAAAAAAAGTAGCTAGTGTGGCACCCCAAAATCCATATGCGGCAAAACCAACGAAAGCAGCTACCATAATCAAGGGTCCTGGTGTGAGTTCATTGATCGCTAATCCATCGATATATTGCTCAGTACTTAACCACGCATAGTGGTCAACAGCTTCAGATTGTAATAGCGCCAGAACGGTATAAGCGCCACCAAAACTCAAAGCACCAATTTTCAAAAACAACCATGACACTTGCCAGGGAACGAAGTGTTGTCCAAGTCCCATGCTTGTGAACAACAACCAAGGAGTAGTGCTTAGCAAAGTCGAATCTCCAGGAGATTGGTGATTGTTTCGTTCGATCAAGGTGATAAGGAGTAAGTAGACGACGCCAATGAGCAGTAAGAGAAATACGAGATCAAACCGTGGCACAAAACTCAATGTCAGCATCAGTATGGCCATTGCAAGCAATTTGCGATCTTGCATCACACCAAATTTATCGGATAAACGATACAAACTATAGGTAACAATCGCGATCATCGCGGGTTTAACTCCGAACAACAGTGATTGAATCATATCTGAAGAAACGGTATACGTGAAATACAACCAAGCTAACGCTGTAATCATGAGGAAATTAGGTAACATAAATCCTAATCCCGCACAAATCCCGCCCCAGACCCCTCTCTTGTGAACGCCTATATAGATACATAACTCAGCAGCTTCGGGTCCAGGTAGCATACTACAGATCGCATAAGCATCTTTGAATCTCTCGGGATCCATCCACTGCTTCTGAATAACTGCATCTTCATGGATCAATTGGATTTGTGCCACAGGGCCACCCCATCCTTGCAAACCAATGCGGGCATAATTGAGAAAGATGTTCCACAAGCTCACGTGTTCCAATGTCATTCCTCCGATGTTTGTTGTGATGTGTAATGAGCTAATTGATATAACGTTATGTAAACAGCGGTCTAACTATATTCTATATTAACGCAGGAGCCGAAATTCGTATATATATGAGATAAATCGGGATCGTGAGACGATATATAAGCTAGAACTCGCAAAGTTAAACTATCACTATACATATGAGTTATTTTGCGATTAATTTCAGTATTCCTGTCATTGTACATCGAGTTAAATCATGGTAGTATTCATTTGGATATGCCGTAATAGATTTATAGGAGGCCATGTACATTTGAACATTTTTCGGGAACTCCGTATTTTTTATTGGCCTGAGCGAAGGTTATTATTTATCTCGATTAGTTGTTTAATCATCTCTACAGCAATCGGGTTGATTTATCCTAATTTATTGAGATATTTGATAGATGAGGTGATATCCAAAAACAAGTATGATCTTGTTCCTGGGTTAGCGCTCCTGGTGATGTTCGTGATGAGCGTCAAAGCGATATTCACGTTTCTACATGGATTTACAGGAGGACGCCTCGGCAATAAAGTAGCGTATCTCATGAGAAATTCACTGTATCAAAAGTTGCATCAGCTTTCTTTTCAGTATTACGATCAAGCGAGAACAGGTGACTTGATGTCTCGACTTACTGCTGATTTAGATGCGATTCGCCATTTTATCGGGTATGGCTTTGCGCAAATTTTGAATGTGTGCCTGATGTTTATTTTTGGCATGATCATGATGATCTCCATCGATTGGAGGCTTACCTTACTTACATTAGTGTTTATGCCGATTTTGGGATTCGTTACTGTGCGTTTCGAAGGTAAAGCATATCCTGCTTTTCAACGTGTTCGCTCCTCGATGAGCGAGCTTAATACCTTCGTGCAAGAGAACATCACAGGGATGCGCACCATTAAATCATTTGCTCGTGAACCTCACGAAGTCGACAAATTCACAGTTCGAAATGAAACATATAAAGATGTGAATCTGAGCAACGCTCTCATCTGGGGTAAATTCTTCCCATTGATGGAATTCATCGCGAACACGTGCGTCGTGATTTTACTAGGTGTGGGTGGGTATATGGTGATTCTCGAACAAATCACGCTTGGTGAATTAGTCGCTTTTTTCGGTTTAATCTGGTATATCATTGCACCTATGTGGGGACTTGGGTTTCACATTAATCAATATACCCATGCAAAAGCATCAGGTGAGAAAATACTCGAACTGCTTCATCAATATGTGCATGTGAATGATCAAGTTCATGCGAAGAAGCTTAACCCATTACATATTCGTGGACATGTGCGTTTTGAACATGTGACATTTGCTTATTCGGATAAAGCTCCCGCACTATATGATTTGGATCTCGACGCCAAACCGGGGTCTGTCATAGGATTACTAGGTGCGACAGGTTCTGGGAAATCAACAGCAGTTAGCTTATTGATGCGCGCTTATAATATCAATCAAGGCAGGATTTTACTAGATGGGCAAGATATCGCTACGATTCAACTTGAAAGCTTAAGAACAACGATATCTACGGTATTTCAAGAAACATTCTTATTCTCATCAACGATTCGAAATAATATTGCTTATGGTTCGAAAGATATCCCGATGGAAGAGATCATACGTGTATCGAAACTCGCGCAAGCGCATGAATTCATCTCTGAATTACCCAAAGGGTACGAGACGATTGTGGGTGAACGTGGTCTGGGATTATCAGGTGGCCAAAAACAGCGGATTTCTATTGCAAGGGCACTTCTTAAGGACCCCAAAATCTTGATTCTCGATGATGCGACAAGTGCAGTGGATATGGGAACCGAACATGAAATTCAAGCAGGTTTCCGAGAAGTGATGGCAGGCAGAACGACATTTATTATTGCTCATCGGATATCCTCTTTGAAGCATGCTGATGAAATCATTGTGTTAGACCAAGGACGTGTTGTACAACGAGGGACGCATCTTCAATTGCTTGCGCAACCAGGACCTTATCGTACCACCTATGATATCCAATATTCGGATCAACCACATGAGAGAAGGTCATGAAATTGAACATGCTGTCGAAATTATTCCGAAACTCGAAGGGATCTATGCAGCAGTCGAATCAAGTGGATAAGCATCAAGAACCAACAAGCGCGCAAGAACGCTTCGTGTACATCGATGATGACGACTTAGAAAAAACATTTGATTGGAACCAAATCAAACGACTTGCGACGTATCTGACACCCTATCGAGCGAAAATCCTTCCAGCTATCATCTTGATTATGTTGATTGGTGGATTGACGAAACTTCTGGTGCCTCTGCTCATCAGTACAGCGATCGATGTTGCCATCAAAAACAAGGACGGATCCTTGTTATTCATGCTTGCTATGGCTATGCTAGGATTGTATCTAATCAATTGGATCACAAATGGATTTCGCATTCGCTATATGAATCGGATTGGTCAACAAGTGATCTATGATTTGCGTGACGAGTTATTCAAACACGTGCAGAAATTGTCACTTGTATTTTTTGACAAACGACCTGCAGGTTCAATTCTTGTCAAAATCACGAACTATGTGAATGGCCTTCAAGATATTCTCACGAATGGCGCTGTGAATCTCGTGATTGATATTGTGCAATTGTTAGGAATTATGGTCGTCCTCTTGTTCTTCAATATCAAGCTAGGTGCAGCGATCATCATCACCGTCCCCTTGATGTTCATCATATCCACCAAATTGCGCAAGAAAATTCGGAAAGCATGGCAAGAAGTGACAACTCGACAATCCCGATTAAATGCGCATTTGAATGAATCGATTCAAGGTATTCGGATCACGCAAGCCTACACACAGGAGAAAACAAACTTTGAATATTTCGAGAAAATGAATGATCAAAATAAACAATCCTGGGACAAAGCATCCACAACCAACCAGACGTTCGGACCCATTATCGAAGTGACAGGTGCTTTAGGCTACTGTATTCTGTTTTGGTTCGGAACCTATTTGATCCAAACGGAAGAAATCACAATAGGGCTTCTGGTTGCTTTTGCGACATATATCGGTTATTTCTGGGATCCAATCAATCGCATCGGGGCACTGTATTCACAATTATTAGTGGCCATGGCTTCAGCTGAGCGGATATTTGAATACATAGATGAGAAAATCTCAGTTCCTGATCAACCCAATGCCGAAGATCTTCCGCTAATTCGAGGAGATGTCACATTCGAGAATCTTGTTTTTGAGTATGAGCCTGGGAGACCGGCACTGAAAGGAATCAATCTCGTAGTGCGTGCAGGAGAATCCATCGCTTTAGTAGGGCACACAGGATCGGGTAAAAGCACAATCATGAATATGCTAAGTCGCTTCTATGATCCGACAGAAGGCCGAATCTTAGTCGACGGCATCCCTATTCGAGACGTTACTTTACAAAGTCTTCGTTCGCAAATTGGCGTGGTATTACAAGATACGTTCATTTTTGCAGGAACGCTGCTAGATAATATACGGTTTGGTAGATTGAATGCTACAGATGAAGAAGTCATACGAGTGGCTCAAGCTGTAGGCGTGGATGCCTTCATCCAGGAGTTGCCTCAAGGTTATCTAACCGAAGTGCAAGAACGAGGTAATGCACTATCGATGGGTCAACGACAATTAATTTCATTTGCTCGTGCACTTCTTGCAGATCCGAGAATTCTCATTCTCGATGAAGCCACAGCAAGTATTGACACAGAAACCGAATTGAAGATTCAAGATGCATTGAAGATATTACTCAAGGGACGTACATCATTCATCGTTGCTCACCGACTGTCGACGATTCGTAACGCAGACCGGATTATTGTCCTCGATCACGGAAATATCATGGAAACAGGTAATCATGATGAGTTAATGAAATTACAACGAACGTATTACGGGTTGATTCAAGCCCAATACACATTTTTACAGGAATAGATCAGGTATACCTAATCATGAATAAGAAGATCTCTCTTCTCACATAGAAGGAGATTTTTTTGTGGGCTTTTCAAGTACATCAAGAAGACAAGTGACTGGATTAATTAGCACCTTGTCTGCAAAACGTATACATGATTAGCTTATACAGCTCAATGTGATATGTTGATATTCATGAAGTTTTACGATGGTATGATTCGAATCGAACGTTACTTCTCATGAGTCTTCCAGTGATTATTTGTTCGCTGTGTTCTCTTATTTACCTATGCCTGGCTTATACTTAGCCTTTATCAAAGGTGTCGGTCATTTTCTTACGATATTGACTGGGACTCATGCGGTAATGCGCTTGGAATTGCTTAGTGAAGTAGAAGGGATCGAGGAATCCTACATCTTCAGCAATTTCAGAGATTTGGCGTTCACTTAATTCTAATAATTGTGTTGCACGATGTAATCTAAGTTTCAATAATGTGTGTAAGATCGAATCACCGACTTCAGCTTTGAACAAATGGGCAAGACGAGATGCAGAGAGGGATACATGTCGTGCGAGTTGGTCGATCGAGTGGGGTTCTTTCATGTGATTGTGCAGAAGGTGTAATACTTCTTGTATTCTCGGATCCCGTGAAGGTTTCTTCGATAAGCCTTCTGATTGTGAAATCAGTAACAAGATTTCTTCGACAGCATTCATCGCTAACCGATAGTGAACATCACCTAGCAGTAAGCTATCGAGCAATAGTCGTTGAAACGATTGTATAATTCTGTGTCGAAGCGAAAGAGGTTGAACGGTTAAGAAATGAAGATCTCTATGAGGTTCAAGCAGCTTCATCATGTCATGCCATATTGATGTGGGAGTGAAATGTACCCAATAAAATTCCCATGTCACATCGTGAGGTGTGAAATAATGATGCATCGTTCCAGGTGCAAGCAGGACGATATCCCCTTCGAAGCAAGTAATGGTTTCACCGTCTAGGACATATGCGCCTCGACCCGATATCGTATACGTTAACAACCAATCACGCGTACCTTTGGCACGATAAGTCATATAACCATGTGGTTTCGCAAAATGTCCAGCAATTAACATTCCTGTAGCAGGCGTGCTCAGATCTTCGACATCTTCACCACTTTCTTGAAAAACAGCAGAATCATTAAGGTTTATAGCCATTCTATATATTCCTCCTTATCGCTACTTATTCTAGTATAATATTATAATAATAACAATATATATTAAGATAAGGAGAAACAACCATGTCCGGAATGAACTTGGGTGGAGTGCTAAATGAAGAGGAAAAAAAGCAGTTTCATCAAGATGGATTTCTCATAAAAAAAAGCTTATTTCAACAGGAAGCTCCGGAGATTGCACAACATTTCATGGATCTACATGCCAGAGGACCCATTCCTGATTGTTTTGATCCTTTGACAGAAGAAGCTGCAGCTGGCGACATCTTGAAGCGCTATCCACGTATGATGCATCCTCACAAAATCGATACGTTATCGATGAGTTTGATGCTCGATCGTAGAGTGATCGATGTTCTCGCTGATTTATTCAATGAGGAACCGATTGCAACGCAAAGTATGTTCTATTTCAAACCACCTGGTGCGAGAGGTCAAGCATTGCATCAAGATAATTATTATTTACGTGTATCACCGGGGACTTGTATTGCGGCTTGGACAGCATTAGATGTAACTGATGAAGACAATGGAGGATTATTTGTCGTACCTCGTACGAATCAAGCAGAGATCCAATGCCCACACCCTGCTGACTTGACGATGTCATTCACTGATCAAGAAGTGGATGTACCCGAGGGGTTAAGCCCAATCCCTATTCTGATGCAAGCTGGTGATGTATTGTTCTTCAATGGAAGCTTGATTCACGGTTCTTATCCGAATCGATCGAAAGACCGTTTCCGCAGATCATTTATATGTCATTATGCAGGAATTTCCACTCAGCAAATCAGTGAGTATTATAAGTCGATCTATCGCTATAATCAAGAGAAGATCGAAGTCGAATGGAATCCTTGGGGTGGCCCATGTGGCACAGAAGAAACCGTGGCGGTTCATTAAACAGTTCAGTAGACGTTCAGTTGACTCTCAGTTACGCTCATTTGAGCATGGATGATTCTCATTTATCTGAACCAACCTTTTTCTTTGATCCGCTTGATGGCTTCGATGCGATCTCTAACATCTAATTTCTCGAGAATCGTGGAAATATAATTACGAACTGTGCCTGTGGTCAAGAACAATTCACCTGCGATTTCTTTCGTGTTCTTCCCTTCTGCGATCATACTGAGAACTTCTTTCTCGCGATCAGTAAGTGGGTTTGTCTGACCGAATGCGCCATCCATCAGCTCAGAAGCGTAGATTCGGCGTCCTGCCATCACTTGGCGTATGGATGCTGCTAGTTCATCACTAGGACTATCTTTAAGCATATACCCACTTACACCAGCTTCAATGGCACGCTCGAAATACCCAGAGCGTGCGAATGTAGTCAAGATGATGACTTTGCATTCGTAGCCCTTGAGTGCATGAGCAGCATCGAGGCCAGTCATTAGCGGCATTTCAATATCCATGATACATATGTCAGGTTGAAGCGTATGGACTTGCTGTACAGCTTCTTCGCCATTATGAGCTCTACCCACAACTTGCATATCTTCTTCCAAATCAAGCAGTGAAGCCAGAGCACCTAAGAGCATCCTCTGATCTTCTGCGATTACGATACGTATCATAATTATTCGGTCACCTCATCCTTCATTTGATTTACAATGTTGGGCACGATAATCGTAATTGATGTTCCGTCTTCAGAAGAAATACTGAAGCTACCATTGACAAACTCGAGCCGTTCCTTCATCCCTCGAATCCCATTTCCTCGGGATTCACGATATTTTTTGGATATACCGATACCATTATCTTGCACAATGACCACCAATTCACTAAGGGTCGGTTCGATCGATATGATGCAGCGTTTGGCTTGGCTGTGCTTGACGACATTGGTTACTGCTTCCATGATACACATACTTAAGACGTTCTCATTCATCAAGGAAGTATGACTGACCTTCACTTCACCAAGTATCCGGAAATCAATCTGCGCGGCTTTGAGGATTTGATCTGCGCGAAACAAGGCATCTTCTAACCGCATGCCTCTCATTTCCGTGACCATTTCCCGAACTTCCTTCAATGCGCTTCTTGCAGTTTGGCTGACATCCTCGATCTCTGCTCTAGCTTTATTCGGGTTTTTGTTGATTAGCTTTCCAGCCAAGTCACTTTTCAATCCGATGAGGGATAGTTTCTGACCTAAGGTATCATGTAGATCACGAGCAATTCGCTGCCGTTCTTCGAGTTTGACAAGTTCAGATATGCGCTTATTGGCATCTTCAAGCTTGACTTCGAGCAGATCGCGCTTGTTTTTGTTGTGCATATTGATCGGTAATAGAATTACGCCGATTAAACAAACCAAGATGAATGGAAATTGAGTAACGAACACAGTCGTTTGTTTGGCAAATCCATAGTTAATCGCTGCAAATGTAGTGATCAAGTGAATCGTATATAAAGTGAAATAAGCGCTCCGATTCTGAATATTGCCTATAAAAAAAGCAAGGAATAAAGAAAAGTAAACATAACTAAACAGCAAAGTCATCGTGACAGATATAATAATTTGCACACTTGTCCAGAAATACACTAACCATCCTTTTGAAATAAAGGATAGAACATAGCATGCAAAAAACACAACAATCATCACAATGCCAATAACTACTTGAATAGTGGACGTGACACTAAATATGAAGTAAAAAGGAAGAATATAGAAAATGACCCACACATAGGGACTGATACCTGTGTTTTTTTGGAAAATCTGATACCATTTGTTCATCCATGATCACCCTCACAGTGAATTGAATCTATTTTACCTTGATATCTCGAAATCCAACAAACATCTTATTGCGATCATCCCATAGACGGAATTTCATTGATTTTAAGCTAGTGCGTATGGTTATCGTAGTCGCTTGCTGTAGTGGTGGAGTTGCATTATGTGCTTTCTCTAAATGATAATTAGGTACTCGCGTACTAAAATGATGAACATGATGGAACCCGATATTTCCAGTTAACCACTGTAAGACTTTGGGAAGTTGATAATAAGAACTACCTTCTACAGCTGCTTGCACATAATTCCACTCAGCTTCATTCTCGAAGTAAGAATCCTCGAATTGATGTTGCACATAAAACAACCAAATACCGAACAAACCAGAGATAAAGAAGATCGGTCCTTGGATCATGACGAATGCTTGCCAACCGATAAGCCAACAGAGAAATGTATACAGCAATACGATATATGTATTGATCAGATGCGTATTGATACGTTCTTTGCGCCTGACGCCTTTGCGATTGAAGCGGTAAGCCACTAAGAACAAGAATATGGGACCTACACCAAACATGATGAACGGGTTACGGTAAATACGATACGTTAGTTTTTGCCAAAACGATGAAGCAAGATATTCATCTACAGTCATAATCCATACATCGCCGATTCCGCGTCTATCTAGATTGCTACTAGAGGAATGATGAATCGCATGCTCGCTCTTCCATTGTTCATATGGAATCACAGTTAATACACCTGTGATGTTACCGAGAATGTCGTTCGCAAGCTTACTCTTGAAGAAAGATTGGTGACAGCAATCATGGAAAATAATAAAAGTGCGAATCAAGAATCCAGCAGCAACTATAGTAAAGGGTAATGTAAGCCAATAGGAAACGGAAAGTGATGCATAAGCAGCAATCCACAGCAACAGCAGGGGTCCCAATGTGTTGATTATTTGACGAATACTCAATCTCAAATCTGTTTTCTCAAAAGGAGCAATATCTTTTTTTAATTTTAATAGTCTAGTGTCTGCCATTAAGTTATTCCTCCTCAGTCTGACGCTAAAAGATACACACGTAACAACTTATTGTTCAATTATAGAAATTCGACTCGACGTTTCATAGTCATAATCGTCAACTCTGAAGTATGACAAGTGTCATGTGTTGGCGTATATCTTTTCCATAGATTTGCAAAATTTCAGATAAACCGATAATCTTAATGTAACATAATATGATGGAATAGAGGAGGACACGCCAATGAACAGATCGAACTGGTTCTGGAGCAGTATGGCGATCGTAGGACTGATCACGACAATTGTCTTCGTGAGCGGATTCGTCTATGCAACGAATCAAATTTTGTACCCACAAGCGCAGACGCAACAGCTGAATCAAGTACCTGAACCGACACAAGAACCTATAGCCAATCATTCAACTTCAACGCAAATCATTGCACTTGGGGACTCACTTACTGCAGGAACAGGTGATCTCACAGGCTTAGGTTATGTAGGACACGTGAGACAGAAGCTTGAAGAGCAATCAGGACAGCCGGTCTACATCTTGAATAATCTCGCCATACCCGGTTATCGCACTGAACAAGTGTTACAGGAATTGAGTAATCAACGCACGCGTGATGCTTTAGCAGAAGCAGAGTTGATTCTATTATCCATCGGGGGTAATGATCTTTTCTTAGGTGGAATGGGGATATTTGTAGAGGAGAAACCCGACGAATTCAACGCAGCAGTTATCGTTGAACGTACTCCTGCTGCTCTCAGAAGTGTAGAGCAGATCTTAACTGAAATCCGTGCTAGCAATGCAAGTGCGACGATTGTATACGTAGGCCTATATAACCCTTATTTACCATTAGACACGAAGAAAACAGGATCACTTGCGATTCAATCATGGAATGCAGAAGTATTCAAAATTATAAATCGCTTTGACAATGTCTTCCTCGTCCCGACCTACGATATTTTTGTGAAAGAACAGGATCGTTTTCTAGCTGCTGATGATTTTCATCCAAATGGTGATGGGTATGAACGTATCGCAGATCGCATTGTACAAATCCTGAAATAAGAGAGGGGGATCAACAAAGTGAATACAGCTGAGCTCGTACTTTCTGTACAAAATGTGAAGAAACGCATTAAAAATAAAGAAATCATAAAAGGGATTTCTTTTGATGTGTATGCAGGCGAAATATTCGGTTTCTTAGGACCCAATGGATCAGGTAAAACGACGACGATTCGGATGCTCGTCGACTTGATTAAACCAACCGAAGGCAAGATACAGGTCTGTGGATATGATGTACACAAGCAGCATAATGAAGCACTCAGCCAAATCGGTTGTATCGTGGAGAATCCTGAGCTCTATAGCTACTTGACAGGCTATGAGAACCTCCAGCATTTTGCGCGCATGCTGTCTGGTATCGGAGACCAACGCATTGCCGAAGTCGTGAAGATCGTAGGGATGGAGCATCGTATCCAAGATAAAGTCAGCACGTATTCACTTGGCATGAGACAACGCTTAGGCATCGCTCAAGCTTTGCTCGGTCGACCGAAGCTGCTTATCCTTGATGAACCTACGAATGGACTAGACCCACAAGGGATCAAAGAAATGCGTGAATTTCTGCGTCAACTCGCGGATGGTGGATTAAGTGTATTTGTTTCGAGTCATTTGCTCAGTGAAATTCAATTGATGTGTGATCGTGTGGCCATTATCAGTCACGGGAAAGTCATCCAAGTTGGTGTCGTGGATGAATTAATTGGACAAGCAGAAGGGAAAGTCATCTGGACTTGCGCTCCCGCTAAGCTCGCAGAATTCACTATTAAGAAATCCTCTGTTCTACTGAAATGGGAAGAGTCAAGCATCGAGCATGATCCCAAATCAGGTGTTTCTCGGCTTCGTGTGGTTACGTCCATGAATCGCGAACACGTTCCTCTATTAAGTAACGAACTGATCCAAGCAGGAGTTCAGCTATACGCTGTAGAACTAAAAAACCCAACACTCGAAGATTTATTCCTGGGTTTGACGGAGGGTGAAGTCATTGAATAATTTGGTTGCCTTAGTCGCGAATGAATGTATCAAAATGTTCAAAAAGAAAAGGTTTCTCGTTGTCATCATTATTCTAATAGCGATTGTATCAATCTTCACTTATGCACAAATGAAAGTTTCGCAAAACAACATCAAACAATTTGGCACAACGGATTGGAAAGCAGAACAACGCCAACGGATCATCGATTGGCAAAAGACACTTTCAAGTCCGCGAATTCCTGAAGAGTGGAAGCAAAATATACGCGTGCAGACGCAAATTGCTTCGTATTATTTGGACAATGATATTAATCCGGCATCACCGAATGCAGTGACGTTCACTCGTGATTTCATCAAAAACGCAGTTACCTTGTTCATCCCACTGATCATCATGGTGATTGCTGCAGACATCGTTTCTGGGGAGCATACTGCTGGTACAATTAAATTATTGTTGACAAGACCTGTTCGGCGTTGGAAAATCCTATTAAGTAAGATGATTACGTTGGTATTGTTTACATCACTCACTGTTCTTGCAACAGGCTTGATCTGTTATCTGATTTCTGGCATTGTGTTTGGATATGGTGGATGGAATATGCCGACGATTATTGGTATTAATACGACAGGACAAGAAGTTGATTTCAGTAATGTGCGTACCATTGATCAATGGTTATTTATTCTTATGGAAGTCGGGTTAGTCTGGTATGCAGCAATGGTCGTTGCATTGATGACGCTCATGTTGTCTGTATTAATCCGCTCTACAGCTGCAGTCATGGGTACGATGTTAGCTGTCCTCATTGCAGGGGGGATTCTCGCGAATATGGTCGCATCCTGGGAAACAGCGAAATACTTCTTCATGGTGAATCTTGAATTGACTAATTACTTGACAGGAGCAATGTCTCCGATCAAAGGAATGACGCTATCCTTCTCATTACTTGTCTTGACGTCATGGTTACTTGTTTCTTTGGTTGTGTCATTTGTTTCTTTTACTCGTAGAGATATTTTGAATTAAGCTTGTCCATTGCAAAAAAGGAGGCTCAGTGATGACCGAGCAGCTAGATTTATTTACGAATAAAAGCGGGCAAGCCTCGGATTATAATGCTGATGATATCCAAGTTCTCGAAGGTCTCGTCGCTGTCCGCAAAAGACCAGGGATGTACATCGGTAGTACGAGTTCTTCTGGACTGCATCATCTCGTCTGGGAAATTATAGACAACGCTGTAGATGAACATTTGGCGAAATATTGTTCTAAGATCCAATTGATCATCCATACGGATCAATCGATTACTGTAATCGACAATGGTCGAGGCATTCCAACAGGTATGCATAAGACAGGAGTCCCGACCCCGCAAGTGGTATTCACGATTCTCCACGCGGGAGGTAAATTCGGAGGCGGTGGATACAAGAAGTCTGGCGGCTTGCATGGTGTAGGAGCTTCCGTAACGAATGCGTTGTCTGAATGGTTGGAAGTCGAGATCTACCGTGAAGGTAAGATTCACAAGCAACGATTTGCTTATTGGATAGATGCAGATGGCAAAGAGCATGTAGGTGAAGCTGCTTCAAGTCTAGAGATCATGGGTAATACGAACCGCACAGGAACCAAAGTAACATTCAAGCCAGATAAGCGCGTGTTCACCGGCGGGATTCACATGAATTATGATACGCTAGCAGAGCGACTTCAAGAAATCGCCTTTCTCAATTCAGGACTTCACGTGAGCTTGAAAGATGAGCGAACCCAGAAAGAAGTTGCGTTCGAATATGCAGGTGGTGCCAAACAATTCGTAGAATTCCTGAACGAAGATAAAGCCGTACTGCATCCCGTCATTCATTTCGCTACCGAAAAAGAAGACATTGAAATCGAGATAGCCATTCAATATAACGATGGATACACGGAAACACTTGCTTCGTTCGTGAATTCGATTCCTACACGAGGTGGCGGTACGCACGAAACAGGATTCAGAAGTGGATACACACGGGTATGGAACGATTATGCGCGCAAAGCAAGCATCTTGAAAGACAAAGAAAAAAATCTAGATGGTGCGGATTTGCGTGAAGGCATGATGGCTGTCGTCAATATTAAGATGAGTGATGTGGAGTTCGTCGGTCAAACGAAAGACCAACTCGGCAGTTCATTAGCAAGAAGTGCTGTAGACGCTGCTGTCTCTGATAAGATGGCCGTATTTCTAGAAGAAAATCCGCAAATCGCGCAGTTGATTCTCAAGAAAGCTGTGCAAGCATCTAGAGCAAGAGAAGCAGCACGCAAAGCACGTGAAGAAATTCGTAGCGGGAAGAAAGGCAGAAGTGAAAGCTCCAACCTGAATGGCAAGCTGACCCCTGCGCAATCCAAAGATTTCGCAAAGAATGAGTTATTTATCGTTGAAGGTGATTCAGCAGGTGGTTCTGCGAAGTTAGGTCGAGATTCTCGACATCAAGCGATTCTACCACTGAAAGGAAAGCCGCTTAACACCGAGAAATCGAAACTTATCGATGTCCTCAAGAACGAGGAATTCAAAGCGATCATTTCGGCGATTGGTGCTGGCATCGGACCTGAATTCGATGTTGAAGACTGCAAATACGGCAAAATCATTATCATGACAGACGCAGATACCGATGGTGCTCATATTCAAGTGTTGCTGCTGACGTTCTTTTATCGTCACATGCGCCAGTTGATCGATGCAGACAAAGTATTCATTGCACAACCGCCACTCTACAAAATCTCTAAGAAATCTAGCAAAAACTCGATCAGCCGTTATGCATGGACTGAAGCAGAGCTTAAGCAAACGCTAACTGAGTATGGGAGTCAAGTGGAGATTCAGCGTTACAAGGGTCTTGGTGAGATGAATGCAGAGCAATTATGGGAAACCACGATGGATCCGGAGACACGTGTATTATTGCGAGTGCAAATCGATGATCTCGCGAAGACGGAGAAGCGGATTTCTACCTTGATGGGAGATAAAGTCGATCCGCGTAAGCACTGGATTATCGAAAATGTTGATTTTACTGATTTTGAAGCATAAAGCAGGTTAGTGACATGAAAAGAGTGGTGAATCCATGAGCATCCTAGATCAATTTTTGCCGGCTTACTTAGAAGAACTCGTAGGCGATCGCTTCGGTCGCTATTCCAAATACATTATTCAAGATCGCGCGATTCCTGATGTACGTGATGGTCTTAAACCTGTTCAGCGCCGAATTCTCTATGCCATGTTTGATGCAGGGAATACGGCAGATAAAGCATATCGCAAATCAGCGAAAACCGTAGGAGATGTTATGGGGAACTACCATCCTCATGGAGATTCATCGATATATGACGGTATGGTGCGTATGGCACAACCATGGAAGATGGGGCATACGTTGATCGATGGTCAAGGCAACTGGGGATCACAAGACGATGATCCTGCTGCAGCGATGCGTTATACCGAAGCGCGAATATCTTACATCGCAGCAGAGTTGCTGCGTGATATCGATAAGCGAACCGTTCAATTCAAAGATAACTTCGATAACACGATCCAAGAACCTGTCGTGTTACCTGCACGTTTCCCGAATTTACTCGTGAATGGTTCTAGTGGGATTTCATCGGGCTTCGCGACAGAAATACCTTCTCATAATTTGCGAGAAGTGATCGATGCCTGTATCGCAATGATCGACCAACCTGAGATTACACTTGAACAACTGATGCATACAGTGAAAGGCCCGGATTTCCCTACAGGTGGCATTATCATGGGTGGAGAAGGGATTCAAGAAGCATATCAGACGGGAAGAGGACGCATCTTCATTCGCTCGCGAACCACGATTGAAGATATGCGTGGAGGAAGACAACAAATCGTCATTACTGAAATACCTTTCCAAGTAGTCAAATCCAAATTGGTTACCGTAATCGAAACCATTCGCCTCGAGAAGAGAATAGAAGGGATCGCAGAAGTTCGTGACGAAAGTGGTCGTCAAGGATTGCGTATCGTCATCGAGTTGAAGAAAGATGCAGATGCACAAGGCATCCTCGCGTATTTGCTGAAGAAGACTGACCTGCAAGTTGCTTATCATTTCAATATGGTCGCGATCGTGAATAAAGCACCTCGCCAACTGGGTCTGAAAGCTATACTCGAAGCGTACATCGCACACCAGAAAGAAGTCGTGACGTATCGTTCGCAATATGATCTCGAGAAAGCCGAAGATCGTGCGCATGTGCTCGCAGGACTAGTGAAAGCTCTCAACATACTCGATGAAGTCATCTCTACAATCAAAGCTTCCAAAAATCGTCAAGACGCACAAGCCAATCTCGTCGATCGATTCGCATTCACTGAACGTCAAGCGGATTCCATCTTGGTGTTACAGCTGTATCGCTTAACGAATCTCGAAATCACAGCACTCGAGAAAGAATTATCAGAGATCGAGAAGAAGATCGCGTATTTGCGAAGCATATTAGGTCAGATGCACAAACTGATGAAAGTCATCAAAGATGAATTAATGGAGATACGCACCAAATATGGCATAGACCGCCGTTCCGATATTCAAGGTGAAATCGAAGAACTGAAAGTCAATCTCGAAGTAATGGTCACAGCTGAAGACGTCTGGGTGACCATATCTAACGAAGGATACATCAAGCGAACTAGCAAGCTATCCTTCACACGTTCTGGTGGAGACCTCATCAACGCAGGAATGAAAGAAGGAGACTTCTTGAAATACTTGATGGATATCAATACCATCGAAAGTCTACTGATCTTCACGAACAAAGGGCAGTACTTCTTGCTTCCTGTTCATCAAATACCTGAGTATAAGTGGAAGGAAAATGGAACACCGATCGTGAACGTCATTCCAATCGCCAAAGATGATCGCATTGTGCAAGTGATCTCAATCAAAGACTTCGACACTCCGAACAAGTACCTCGTGTTTGTGACTCGTCTAGGTCAAGTGAAACGCACTGAATTAAAGGAATATGTCACTAATCGGTTAGTAGCTATCGTGGCGTGCAAGTTACAGGAGCAAGACGAAGTCATACATGTTGAACTTAGCGATAATTCCCAGGAAATATTGCTCGTGACGCAACAAGGCATGGCGATACATTTTCGTGAACAAGAAGTGAATTCGATGGGTCGTGTTGCAAGTGGTGTTAGAGGAATTGCACTCAAAGAAGACGATCAAGTGATCTCGGCACTATGGGTGCATGATCATGAGGACCAGCTCTTAGTCGTATCGAATATAGGTCACAGCAAACGCACGGTGTTGAGTGATTATCCGATGCAAGGGCGCGGTGGCAAAGGACTGCAAACCTTCGAATTCAAACATGGCCCCAAACAAAGATCCAATGGTACCTTATTGATTCGTTCATGTATCGTGAAGACGAAGCATCAGTTGACTGCTGTCATCTCTTCAGGTGGACAAGTACAATTCCCAGTAGCCAAAGTTCCACTTGATGCACGCGTATCGCCTGGGAAAGCCATGATCGCTTTGCAGAAAACAGAGCAGATCATCACAGTGATCAGAACACTAGAAGTGTAATTGTATATAGGGGTAAAGAAGAGCTGTCACGTTAGGGGATGTATCCCTCGTGACAGCTCTTCTTGCATGTTGCTCGTGCAAGTGCAATTGCACGAGCGATTATAGATGAATACGCACGCACAAGTTCTAGCGAAGTTCGCTCAATCTTTTCGTTGACTTAGATCCGTTTTTTGCGAATCAATATTCGTTCGCCGGAAGCTGTATACCTTGGCTCTGGATCAGGCGAAATGAGAGTTGACTGTGGTGAATGTTGAGGTTCCCAGGTAGGTTCTTCGTCATCGTTACCTGCAGATTGTTCGTTAGAAGCATAAGAGAAAGCTTCTAACCCACTTTCTTCGTAGGAACATGATATGGCACTACATCCTCTATTGAGGTAAAACCAAATATTATTATGCCAATTCTTGAAATCGAGGATGTGCATAATATCAGTTGAAGACTCCTGATATTGCGGCAAGGGTTCCTTGCCTAATACTGAAGTGCTAGGTATAACGACAAGCATCACTAACGTAATCATCATCATTTTGCTAAACCAAGACATCGTGTTCATCGATTAACCTCCATAGATGTATATTCTTGTTGATCATCATCGCGTAGGGGATATTACCCTGAACTTAGCCTATAAGCTAGATATAGTGCAGTCCCCCACATAATGAGTGAAGACACTTTATTAAAGATACGTATAAATTTGGTGGAATCAGTGAATTGCTTCACGCGACTACCTGCGAAGCCAAGACTGAAGAACCACACCCAAGACACACAGATACACGTCACAGCAAAGACCACTTTCTCCGCTCCTTCATAACCGATAGAACTTGTACCAATCACGCCGATGGAATCGATAATCGCATGTGGATTCAATAACGATACAGAAGCCGCAAAGAGGATCTGTTTTCTTGGAGAAAGTGCAGTGCCAGACGAGGACTCACCTGGTGGCTTACTGCGCCACATGACCACACCCATATAGAGTAAGAAAAGAATACCGATGACCATGATCGAAGTTTCGATCAAGGGCAAGCTGAACACAAGAAGAGAAACTCCCCCAATAGCTGAACCAATGAGTAGCGAATCGCAGATCGATGCTGTAAACAGTACAGGGAGCACTTTGGAAAATCGCGGTTGCGTGACGCCTTGGTTGAATATGAAAACATTCTGAATGCCTAAAGGAAGTATCAAACCGAATGCCAGAACCAACCCCTGAACAAAAGCACTTAGCATCTAACCTGCATCCTTCCTGTGGTAAAGCGTTCACTTCATTCTCAAGCTAGCACATGGTGGGATCACCGAATCATTCACTTCAAGTTGTGATGAACAGTACGAGGTAATTGATGTCTCTCTAGAAAAGAATTCAATCACATCACACTCTCCATGTATGATTATAACCAAATTTTGGTATATTTACAAGGTAAAATGCTCAAAGAAAATGATAGATGACGTGCGAGGTATGAAGTGTGGGGTGTTGAAGTTACCCAGTCCTGATACGTTTGATGAATTTCAAATAACTTGAACATATCGCCTGATCCAATAAATTCCCCTTCACGTACTCTGCAAAAGAACCATTCATGTTCACTGCGGTTAATATGAATTTCTTTGAAAGGTACTGCTTCTAAAGCAGTACCCTTCAGGTTAATTTCCATCCGCCACCCTGGATTAGCTGTAGCTTCAATACTAATATCCACAGAATTACCGCCATGATGGCATAGTTGATCGGAGTACCACTGTTGAAGCCAGTTCAAAGGATTCAGCCTTACCTCCAGTTGATTGGCGTACCGCTGTTGAATGCGGTTCGGCTTCCAAAGTTGAAACTGGTGTTTATTCAGGAAATCCATCATTGCCTCCTAATGTTAAACATATATCTTCAGGAAGAAATGATCACACGGGATCTGAAGACACGTCTTCGACCCATGTGCGGAAGACCTCTAGAAGTTGTGTCAGGTTGAGTGGAGCACATGATCCTTGGAACTTGAGATCCTTAACGGAACATTGTAACCAATCCTGTTCACTATGATAGATCGACAACGCTTCAAATGAACAAGCTTCTAACTCTGTTTCTTCAATACCAATCTTCAGCGTCCAACCTTGATTCCCATTAGTTGATATAGTGATACCACATACAAATTCACTATAATACCCATCACCTTGGGCGTAAAACCACTCTTGAAGCCAATTAAGCAATAGGTGTCTATTTCTCGTATCATCTACGTTCACGATTGACCCTGTTAAGGTTACCCAGTTCTGATACGTTTGAAGGAGTTCAAACAACTTGAACGTGTCGCCTGCTGCATAAAATTCCCCGTCACGCACTCTGCAAAATAACCATTCATGTTCGCTTCGGTTTATTTTAATTTCTTTGAAAGGTACTGCCTCTAAGGCAGTATCCTTCAGTTTAATATCCAACCCCCAACCTGGATTAGCACAATTTTCAATCTTAATATCCACAATGTTGCCGTCATGTTGGCATAGTTGATCGGAGTACCACTGTTGAAGCCAGTTCAAAGGGTTCAGCCTTACCTCCAGTTGATTGGCGTACCACTGTTGAATGCGGTTCGGCTTCCAAAGTTGAAACTGGTGAGGTTCCCAAAAATTCATCATGACCTCCTAATGTTATGGTTTTCGTGGCATTTCGTCGGGTCTTGGATGTCTTACCCCACCAGGAACAGTTCGATCATGGACATGAGGTGCATAAAATTTTTCATTTGTTGCGGAATTATGGTGTGGCCTGTTAGCTTCAGCTCTCCCATGATAAGCATTACCGGGTGCAAATGGATTCGGATTTTGATTTACAGGTTTGTTAAATGCCTGCCAATGAGTGACTTCTTGCGTAATCGGATCTCGCCTGATTACTGTATGATTACCAGTAGCAGTGGAGTCATACTTCATATTGTTTATCCCGCGTCCTGAATTATCAACTTGTTTAGCGCCTGTTACTTTATCCGCTATGGCTTTAACACCTTTAGCCGCGTAAGATCCAGGAACAAATGGGATAGCGGTTGCTGCTGCATCCCATGCCATGAATAAACCATTGGTTAATGTGGGTTTCTTGTTGTACTCATATATACTATGTCCTAAGCTAGCAGCGTCAGCAACTGTTTCTATCGCTCGTTTGCTTCGCTTTGATGGGTTCTGTTCATCAGATGGTGTTGCATC
>CAMCVV010000030.1 GCA_945881905.1 Paenibacillus alvei | reverse complement strand
AATTACAGAAGAAGATTGGAATCATGTGATGAATATTGACTTAAGGGGTAGTTTATTTATGGCAAAAGCTGTCATCCCTCACATGATTGCTCAAGGAAAGGGTTCTATCGTCAATATTTCTTCTGTGAATGCAGAATCTACGATTCCGCACGCTGAGATGTATGCTGCTGCCAAAAGTGGCATACAAGGGATGACACGTGCGTTGGCATTAAGTTTTGGACGAAATCATATTCGTGTTAATGCCATTGCTCCTGGGTTTACCAACACACCTCACTTGAGAAAATGGATAAATGACTCCTCTCATCCAAAAGAATTTGAAGCATCCATACTCGCTTTTCACCCTACAGGAGCAATTGTGGAACCTGAAGAAATTGCTGACCTAGCCGCTTTTCTAGCTTCAGATAAAAGTAAATCGCTTACAGGTGAGTGCATAACCATCGATGGTGCATTAACAGTAAGTTTATACCATGATGATGTAAACTGAACCTACTCTAATTTCCATGGACAAGCTTGTTGTAAATCATCTATTAAATCATTAGTATCTTCTAAACCGATAGAAAATCGTATGAATGTCATTTGATCCGTTTCAGCTGGACGAAGCACTGCAAGACTTTCATATCCACCCCAACTAATACCAATTCTAAATATGTTCAACCCATTGAGCCATTTTCGCGCTTCAGCTATGGGTTTATTTATTTTTATAGAGAATAATCCTGAAGTACCCGACATCTGCTCGGTAGCTAGTGTGTACTGTGGATGAGTCACTAAACCTGGATGATTGATTTCTAGAATAAAGGCTTTATCTGATAACCATTGTGCAATCAGTAAGCTGCTTTTGCGATGTTGATCCATTCGCAGAGGTAATGTGCGTAACCCTCGAGTAACCAAAGATGCTGTCGATGGACTCATGATCCCACCATGCGGCAAATATGTAGTATAGAACACTTCGGACAATAATTCACGGCTACCGATTAATGCGCCTCCTACCGTATCGCTATGTCCTCCTGCATATTTGGATAACGAATGTGCCACCAAGTCGACTCCTAGTGAGATCGGTTGTTGGAACAACGGAGTTGCCCACGTGTTATCGATCATCGTCAGAATTCCTCTTTCTTTAGCGACCTGGGTGATCGCTTGGATATCTTGTAATCGAAATGTAAAACTAGACGGACTCTCTAAATAAATGAGACGAGTATGAGGTCGTAAAGTCTGTATGAATTGATCGAGGTCTGTTCCTTCGACATAGCTGCTTTCTACTCCGAATTTTGACATCACACGATCCAACCAATCTTTGACTGGTGGATACACATCTTTGACACAAATCACATGTGCACCTTGCTGCAAAAAAGTAAATAGCCCTGCTGTGATCGCCGCCATCCCTGAAGCAAAAGCAAGTGCATCTTCTCCTCCTTCTAATTCAGCTAATTTCCTTTCTAATTGACGAACGGTAGGATTCTTACCGCGCATGTAGACATAGTTATCTTGCAAAGAAGTGAACGCTTGTTCTAAGTCTTCGCAAGTCGCAAATGTAAATAAACTGTTTTGGTATATAGGGTGTGTTACAGCACCAAAATGTCGTTCATCATGAGGATCATGGATTAGTCGTGTTTTATGATTCATAGCGATATTCCTCTCTATTCTTAGGATGGTATGTGGATTAATCATCGGATGAATAGTGTTTTTCTGGTTGACAAATAAGATGATTTATTGATTTAATTATATAGTAGAAATGATATTGTGCCAACTTGTTTTCAGAACATGTATTTCAAAATTCGAAAGGGAGATATTCTTTCATGACGCAAGTAAAACTAAGGAATGCTTATGTTGAATTTGAATTTGATGCCTATACAGGGAGTTTGTTACAAATTCAAGATCTGGTTGCGAAGAAACCCATGTTACACGATCCAGAGCGAGCAAGGATGTTCCGGATTATGTGTCCAAACCACAAATGGTATTCCCGTTATGCGGACTCTCAAGATTCGAAAGTAACGCATATGCAACGAATCGATCTTGAACACGCCCAACAGATCATCTTTCACTATGATCACTTATCTACGCAAGATGGAGAAGCACCTATAGCTGTGAATCTCTTCGTTACCTTGCCTCACGATAGCGCAGAAGCTAGATTCCAACTAGAAGTGACTAATCACAGTGCGATTCGATTGCAAGAAATTCGATTCCCTTGGGTAGGTGGATGGAAAGGTTTCGATGGACCTGAGATCGATCGCGCTTATGCAGGGATTGTTCCGGTTACATTATATCCTGATGTGCCTGAGACTTACACACATAACATCGGAGGTTCACGAAAACGAAAATTCATTAAATATACAGTAGGTATGCAACTTCCTTTCTTCGATGTTTCCGGTGAAAAAGGAGGGTTATCTTATATCTGTTATCAAGAAAAACCCAAGCTTGGTGGGTTGTTGATTGAAAATCTAGATCGAGAACCCAATCACATGTCAATGAGTTGGGCTTGGGTGCATTACCCATTTGTCAAACCCCATCAATCATGGACTTCCCCAATCATTGGAATCGGTGTTCATCAAGGAAACTGGCAACAAACTGCAGATCGATTCAGAACTTGGGCAAATTCATGGTGGAAACCTCCTGTATCACCTACTAGACTATATGAAATTCTCGGTATGCAAACTGTGCAAATCCGTGGTTTGGATGGAAAACCCCTCTTTAGGTATGAAGATATCCCTCAAATCGCAAAAGATGGACTCGCTTGTGGTATTGAAGACTTAAGTATTTGGGATGTCAATTCACAAGTCTATATGCGACCTGATGATGGAGATATCTGGGACGTCATTGATGAAACGCAACCATTAGCAGAACTTAAAAAACAAGTTGAACTCACGAAGTCACTCGGTGTCCATATCAACACGATGGTTAATGTTCGCTTACTACGAGAGAAATCTACGCTCTATCAGCAAATTGGAGAGCAGATGGTGATGCGTAATGTATCTGGTACTCCCACCACCGAGGATGCATCTCACTATAGTTACCACCATGCAGAACTTTTGTCTAACTACTTATCACATGATGGTCGTGCGTTGTGTCAAAAAACTCTTGAATTCCAACAACGAGCTCTCGCTATTACGCGCACAACCAAAGAATTAGGCTTTACTTCTCATTTTATAGATCAACCCTTTGATTATCAACTATGTTTATCCGATGAACACAACCATGAATTACCAGACGACACTCATGAAGCTGCCTTGGAATGGGTAGTCGAAGCCATTCGGTATTTCAAAGAACACGACCCAGAGTCATACATCATTGGTGAGCTAAGTGAAGTTTTTGCTATGCAACACATCGATATTTCTTGGATTTGGGAGATGTCCGTGCTCGCACCAGAAATAATGCGATATACGTTTCCTGAAGCGCTGATATTCATAATCGTTGATCGTCAACCGGAAATACTGAATCGTGCGTTTGCATTAGGTGCTTTAGTCGCATTTACCACCTGTGAATTAGAAAAAACACTGGCATCATACCCTGAGTTTGGCAAGCGCGTCTCAGAGCTTGTTACTTTACGTAAGATAACTGCTGATTTCACTACGAAAGCCACATTCCGATACATTCATGGACTACAGGCACCCATTGAGATTCGTGCTTACATCTTCGAAGCGACGCATGGATTGGGCGTCATTGTTGCAGATGAAACCAATCAAACACGCCATATTGAATTGACTATCGATCTTCATCAGTACCCCCAACTCATACATACAGATCTCATCATGACACTGTTCACTCAACAAGGAACTTCGCAACAAGCTGGAACTCGACAATCCGCTCATCAACTCTACATATCCTTCACATTATCTGCTATGGAGGTGGCAACATGGACAATCGAACAAGTCAAGTAAATACCCGCGAAGCTGAGTCAACAGCTAGTTGCTATACAGAAATTCAAGGAGACGAAATCAAGCTCGTTTCGCCATATTTTGAATATCATCTGAGCCAAGAAGATGGGTTGAGAAGTATCGCTTGGAAAAACCTCTTAACAGAAGACACCTTAGAATTTGCTCAAGGGATCGAATTGGAAGTCGATTTGGATTATTCCAAACAACGAATCGATATTGTGGGCTGGAAAGCAACGGCTTCACAGCAATTCAAATCCGATCCAAATGATGAACACGGATATCAGAATGGTTATGCGAATTATGCATTTGATGATCAGGATTGGACAGGTCGAATTACTCCCGTACCCTTCCGATTAAATGAACCATTTAGTGTTCAACTTGAAGATCATTTTCACTGGGCTCGCACTCATGTGTTTTTGCCCAATGATGCCATGAATCAATCAGTCACATTCACGACTGGTGGTGTTGGTCTATTCAATTATGCTTATATCCGAGTATTCATCAATGGCTTGGAAATTGGTGTACATGAACAAACACAGAGATGGACCCACCCAGGAGAAATCGAAATCACACCGCAACATCCCGCTTATGCGCAATTAAGGTTTGGTGGCGATAATATCTTGGCTTTGCAACTTTCGGGACTCATTACACGCACAGACGAACTCAAAGAAATTGATCCACAGAAAACAAAAAACTTGCCCTATAAAAATTGGTGGCCTTGTCAATTCGAACAATATGTGACTATTCGCAAACACGTGCAGACAGTGACGTTTGACGTACAAGCAGTCCATCAAACTCATAGAATAGATCATGCTGAGCTTGTCATTCATTTGCAGTCACCACAAGTCAACCTTCATGCACAAATCGTGTATACATGGAACGCTAATCAACCTACTTTACATAAATTTGTGACTTTGAACAATCAAGAAGATCATTCCCTCATGTTACTTCATGTGCGTCAAGGTCAATATACCCTCAACCAAGATGTCTCTAGTGGAGAGCAAGGTTTCCCTGTCTATATTGCTGACCAATACTTCATGACACTAGCACACCCATCTGGATGGGCAATCGGCCAAAATCAAACCGTTACAATGAAACAATATCCCGGTAAATGGATCCAACCGAATGATTCATTCCCATGCATGGAAACCGTCTATGGTGTATCCAGTGCTTCTAAAGCAAGACCATGCTTCATAGATCATGTCCAATCGCGGATGAGACGAGTGGTACGCAATCACTTACACACCTATGCTATTTTTGAACCCTTTGGAGCCAAAAAAATGGAGGAATCAGAAGGTCCCCCGCCCTTTATTCTCTATGAATCAGAAGATTTCCTGTTAGACAATTTAGATAAATTAGCCAAGGTGGAACGCCAACATCCTTCGCATTTCGATTACTATTGTTTACAGTTTTGGGTTAATCCTAGAGGAGACCTCACAACAGCAGATCCTTATGACTTTCCGCATGATTTAGCATATGTCATCCGAGATGTCGAAGCGCTGAATATGAAGTTCGGTTTGTGGATCGATAGCTCATGGAATATATGGAGTATCGGCAAAAATCCAGTTACCCAGCCGTCCTTACAATTCCTGATGGATTATGGAACAGAAGATTACATCGGGTTTTGTAGAGCTTCTGAACCGATTCATTCGTTATTTACGAATGGGTTCTTGCACCATATCCGTCACAATCGCGTCGGATTGTTGAAATTCGATAATTTATTTGCGATTTGTTACAATTCACACCATGATCATTTGTCAGGTATTTATTCAACTGAAGCCATTCAATCCCATGTGATTGAATTCTTAAACCGCTTAGATCAAGAAAATTCAGATCTGTTCTTAATGCTATACTGGGGTTACCGTTCGCCTTGGTGGTTATTGCATGGCGATACGTTATTTGAACCGGGACTTCACTTGGAAGCCTCTCATCCTGGATCCGTCCCTACATTATATGTGCGAGATAGTGTTATCAAAGGATTAGATCAAGCGCATTGGTGGAGCAAGGATATCCCTCAAGTCGGCAAAGATTCCTTAGGTGTCTGGTTATCCGATTGGCCATGGAATAGTTCGATAGGCAAAGAACGATGGCAAGAAGCTTTCCTCATGGATATGTTTCGTGGAGGATTATTAGCTCAACCGTGGGCAAATGAAGATTGGTTGACTGAATCTGAAGCGATCCAAATGGCGCATTTCATACGAATACTGCGTGAACACACCGATTGTTTCCTTCATGCTCGATTGTTTGTCGGGCATCCCTGGGAACATGAAGCTTACGGATATATCGCCTCCACTGGTCGCCGAGCGTTTATCGTATTGTTCAATTGTACATGGCAAGATTACCTTTGCCCGATTGATTTCAAACAATTCATGGCAGATGACGTGCATTCGTGTGAAGTCTACCGTCATTATCCACACCCAGCCAAAATCAACTTCAACCCGTCACAAATGAACAATACGATTTCAGAACCATTTACCATCGCAATGCGTCCTTTTGATGTGATTTGTATCGAAATCGTTCCATTAGGTGAGCATAGTATCTTAACGAATCAAGTTAGTGATGATACATTGACGCACAGCTTTACACAGTCTAGTAGCGCGCTACAAGTTGACGTCATGTCACAATCTGACCAACAAGCGCTTCGCGTGCCTCAAGAAGCTGTCCATGCATATCAAATGACTCAAGCCGATGCTGCCAAACAAAAAAACATCAACCCATTGCCTCCAAAACGAAGTTGGACGATTCATATAGACATCCCTCCTTTAATCATAGGTGGTCAACTTGTCGTATGTTGCCAACTGTATTTAGGTCACGATGCCTATATGATTACTGATATAGGGAATTTCTTTGCGAATGAAGTAAGGATGAATCACTTGCCTTATTCTCATGAACCTGTTGTGCGTAATTGGTCTTTGCCATGTAATTGGCAAGCTTGGCGTATCCACGTTGATCCTTCTCCACTCGGACAAACTGTGGATCTACACATTACATTGATGTCTCCCATTGAAGTTACGACATCATTCAACAGTTACTTGATTCTAAGCTAAATACTAATTCAAAATGATGCGCTCTAGTTTTCTACGATTTGCAACAAAGTCACAATCTCTGCAGGTCGTATGTCAACTTTTAATTGGTTTGTTTCATACAAGGGGATGAGCTCTAGTTTCTCTTCAAGTACATTGCTTCGATACCACTTGCCATTGGTGTGCATAGATTCAACTCGTAATGTTGTCGGTTGTGTACTCATGTTGAACCATCTGTACACATAGCCATGTGTAGTTGCATTCATTTTCACTGCAGTCATAGCAAGATGTTCTCCAGACCAATTGAAAAACTGGTGACATGGTGTTACTGACCCGGTGTGTAGCGTTGTTTGCTGAGTCGTCATTGGAACTTGGTATTGATAAGCCACCTTATACGTGTCTTCTATTTCTCCAAGCGATTTGCCATGCGGGATAAAGGCATATTCAAACGTGTACTCTCCTTGGCATTGTCCTTCAGGGGTAGGGAAATAGCCAAAGTCCCCTAATTCACCAACAGCTCTTAGCAATGTAACTGCAATGGTATTGCGACCATCGCGCAAGATCTCGTATTCAGGAAGTCCTTGGTTCGCGATCGTTAACCCATAGCTGTCATTTCTTACATTCACAAACGCTTGCTGGTGTTGACAATGACTAGGGTTCTCCCAAACTGCGTGTGGAGTGTTTTGACGCATCGGAATTTCAAATATCGAGTCTGCATAATGCACTGTTGTTTCGATGTCGGTAGGAAAGCATACACGTATTCGATGATCCTTCGCGTGATTGTGGAGAGTCGTTTTGAATTTTACCATCGTACTATTTTTTTCTAATATGACTTGTGTAGTCATCGCAATAGAAACCGTTTGGATGGCTCGTTGTGCTTCGCGATCCCAAATCGGAACTATTTTCAACTGTTCTGCAAGAAGCGTGTCATTTGCAGACACTGGGAGTTGCCAATTTAGTTTGATTTCGTAGACGGTTCGATAAGATTGTTGCTCAATGAATGTAATTTCTGCTTTTTGCTGAAGGGTAGTCAGTGGCTTCTCTCCCTTCGGTTGAAAAAACATATATCCGTTCCCGAGGTCGCCTACATCTTCGAATAATAACGCATCTTTATATGTTGTATTCGACGCTTTGTGTGTAATTTCCAATGTACCATTTTCATGAATCAACACTTTGAGATGTTCATTTTCTAGGGTTGGTTTGCTATGGCTATGCGATATAGTCGTATTTTTTGCTGTCATTTTCTCTTGAGAGGATGACGATGTGAGAATAGATTGCTCGACCCACGCATACGTCTGATAACTTAAGCCAGACATGTGTTCCGCTTGGAAAGTCACGCGAATAGTTCTCGCAAAGTAAGGAATACGGAAAGTGCGCTCTGGTAATGCGAGTCCATACTTCACGCCAAGATGTTCGATTGTAGCATCTACAGGATTCCCACTTGCATCGACAATCGCACCTAGGCCTATCGATAATTGCTCGAGTTCGTCAATTAATTGTTTCCTGCGGTCATACCCTAACACTCCGCGATCCAATTCAAGTTCTATGCTGACCACAGCTGATCGATCATCGCCTGTCGTGTTCACTACAACAAAAGGAACGACTCGACCTTGGTACTTCTCAAAACAAGTCGTGTTGATCTGTTCTGCCAAATGGCGTTTGCTTTCTTCGATGATGGTTTGCGTGTAATGATAAGATTTTTCAAACCGCGTCTCCATTTCACGATGAACTTCATCTAGACTACATCCACAAATACTATCATGAGGATGATTTTGCATTAGCGTCTTCCACGCATAACGCAAATGATCATGTGGGTAGGATCCACTTTGCGGATATAGCATCACTGCAAGTGGCTCTGCGACTTTTTCAAGTGCCGTTTGACACTTTTGATTCCATTGTTTGAGGTAAATGCGACTCGACGCAGTATTTACTAAAGAGTCTAATCCATGTGTGCGTTGATTTCGTAATTCCCCTTGAATTACAGCTAAGTTCGAAGGAATGGACTTCTTTATTTCTTGAATATAGTGATCGAAGTTCGAATGAACAAATTCAATGTCCGGGTAAAGTTCCCTTGCTGTCCGCAAAGCTTCAGATAAATCAAGTTGCACCGGTTGATGATCACAGCCATTCATGAACAACAATTCCGAAGTAGATGCATATTTCTCCACATCTTGGAGATGTTGTTGCCAATATTCCAAGGAACCTTTTTTGTCAGTAGGAATTTCCCATCCATTGTGATACCAATTGGCAAACAATATCCCGATGACACGAGAACCATCAGGCGATTCCCAGAACATTTCTGAATAATGAGACATATATGACTCCAGAGATTGATCAGCGTTAGCTTTGCCTGTTGCTCTGACTCCACGACCAAATATCGCACTATCGATGTGTGCTTGCTTAAATATTTGTGGAGCTTGTCCCATATTCCCAAATGAATCCGGTAAATAGCCAGCATGACATATGACCCCGTACTCACTGGCTTGTTCATGTCCAAGTAAAAGATTTCGCAGATTCGCTTCACTACTTGTCAAAAATTCATCTTGTAAAACATACCAAGGACCGATATGCAATCTACCTTCTCGAATAAATCGATCAAGAATTGGCTTCATTTCTGGGCGAACTTGTAAGTAATCCTCCAATATAATGGTTTGGCCATCTAGATGAAAACTTTTATACTCAGGGTCTTTCTGCAGGAGATCTAGTAAAGAATCCATTAATTTCACGAGATAGAAGTGATGCTTCTCATAGGGCATGTACCATTCGCGATCCCAATGTGTGTGGGAAATAATATGAGCTGTTGTTTTTTTCAAAAAAAAGCACCTCTTTCGTTATGGGATTCATTGTTCAACTTTCGACTTTGGATACAGTAATTGGCATCTACTGCAACGATGTATGCTTCGGTATGAAGTAAGCTCGTCACCACAGATTTTCCGATTCCACTTGCAGCACCTGTTACGACTAATACTTGATCTTTAAACTCATTTTCGCTTGAATTCATCCTTTAATCACCATCTTAGAACTAAGTACTGCACCATACTGAAACTCTACTTCAATCTCAGCAATTTCAGGTTTCGAATATCCCGCAATGACCAATTCGCATTGTTGTAATCTGCGAATGTAAAACCCATGTAATGCATCAATCTGACTACATTGCAGTGCTTTATTTTCCTTGAGATTATATAGCATCACCGTTTCGTTATTCACAACTTTTCCACTTATTTTCAATTGGATCCCTGTGATATAGCGAGACTTCAGATGTGGATTATGGAAGGATAGCTGAAATCCATTGTCCAAGGGAAGTAAAGAATCTGATACATATTCAAGAGGCTCAGGCCATGCAGTAGACACCCAATTCAAATGTCTTTCTGGATTTTTCGGTTGTCCTCCTGAACTTACAGCTTTCACTTCGTTAGCTAATCGTTCAACAATCAAATCAATGGTTCGTTTTCCTAATTCGCGACTAGCAGTGAGCCTTGGATCTTCCCCATAGATTCCATTTAATTGCTCCAATGGCGTATCCTTCAATCGCTCCATTTTCACTAGATCAGGATACAACTCCATAAATAAAGCCGTCTCCCACTTTGCTGCATGTTCCCCTAAATAACCTTGATCAGGCACGAATTCCCACTCTATCGTTGATATGACCTTAAAATCATCCGTGCTGGCTGCTTCAGCTTCTTCTTTAAATGAGAGATTTTGATCCATTGCACCGTGTCCAGACATCACGATCACTGTTTTAAATCCTTGAAGCTTTAATTGTTCGAGTAACGTTCGCACGACATTTCGCACAAGCTCAAGTGAAGCATCAATCGTACCCAAATACCAGTACAGCGAATTTGTTGAGAGATAATAGGGAGGAAGCACAACTCCCCCTGTCAGTTGACATGTTCTCAGACAAATAGCATGTGCTTTCATTGCATCTAACCCATAAGGCAAATGTGCATCATGATATTCAAGAGGACCCATAGGTATGTAAGCAATTGGAGCTTTTGCTAAGATTTCTTTCAGTTCTTGTGGAAATAATTGTTCATACCTCATGTTGTTCACCTCTTATATTTTTTTCGAATAATTCGATAATGAAGCCATCAGGATCCATCATATACATCACTTTTGCACCTGCGTTAGGGCCATGAGTCACTTCTATGGGATGTTCAGACCTAAATCGAACGCCACTAGCTTTTAATTTGTGATGCAACTGATCAATATTTACGACATAGAGACACAAATGTCCCGAACCAGGGTCACATGGTCTACTACTACTTGAAAATCTCTCTACCTCACGATATTCCAATAACTCAATGACAAGCTCAGAGTCAGGTATCCTTAGCAATGCAATTCGCATACACTTCAGACCGGAAATCGAAACAATCTGCAAGATATACTCTTTGTCAAAAATCGTGTCCAAAATAAGTTCCAACCCAAGCTGTCCACGATAAAACTGAAGGGATCGATCCATATCTTGAACGGTAATCCCGACATGGTAAGAACCTTTTACAAATCCACTGTTTTCCATAGAACTTATCATAAGTCGTTTTCACCTCATCTATCATTTCTATGAATTTGGTGTTTGTTTGGGTTAATGCGTTGTTTGACGATCTAAGCGAATTTCCTCGATGGACTTTACTTGCAGACGAGCTGCTCCGAGATAGTTTTCGCGTGTGGGAACTTTTTTACCTTCCGCTAATCTCTGCTTTGCTTCTGAAATGGCTTGCGTGTACTGTGGCAACCATTGTGCTTGAGCGACGAGCATTTCGTCGACCATCTGCCAAATTTCTTTGGGATTGCATACTGCACCGACTAATGGATCCATCATGAACGCTTGACGCAAATACATATCATTGCCATGCACGGCTGCTTCTACTCCTAATCGTTGGACAGATATACTTGCATTACATACAGCTGCAGGTCCGAGCGGTAGTTCTCCAATTTGTGGAATGTTGATTCCATTTGCATCCACATAACCAGGTACCTCTACAATCGCATCAGGAGGTAAATTCGAGATGACGCCTTGATTAACGATGTTAAAATGTCCTCGATACACTCGCCCTGTTTCTAGCGCTTCGATCATATAACTTACATGTTCTTCGCTTCTTTTGTCTTGTGTATATCCCCATGCAGGTTGTTGCATCCATGTAGGGAAATCTGTTTCAAACCAGTTGCGATTTTCCGTACAACATCTGAGGTAGCCTGCTGTTTCTCCATTGATCCACACACTCAAATCGATCCAGTCTTTGATTTCATCTGCTCTTTTACGGTACCAAGGTACATATTCACTGAGATGACCATTGGACTCGGTGCTGTAATAGCCAAATCGACGTAACATATCGATGCGAACTTTCTCGGTTTGTTGAAACGTAGGATGGCGCTCAAAAGCGTCCAAGAGCTTCCCCGTTAAGTCTTGCCCTTGATGCTTGATTTGAACATACCAGGTTTGATGATTAATTCCTGCGCAAATGATATCTACTTCATCTTGTGGATATCCAAACACTTCAGCAATTTGCTGATGACCGTGTTGAACTCCATGGCATAGCCCTATTGTTCGTACCCCACCATATTTATTGCAAGCCCAAGTCAACATCGCCATTGGATTCGAATAATTAAATAATATTGCTTCTTGCACAGCTACTTCGCGAATATCTTTGCAAATATCCATCATGACTGAGATTCCACGCTGTGCATACATGATTCCGCCTGCACATAGCGTATCTCCCACGCATTGGTCCACTCCATATTGCAGAGGAATATGGATATCCGTTGCAAACGCCTCTAATCCCCCGACACGTATCGTACAAAAAATATATTTAGCGTCTTGAAGAGCTTGTCTTCGGTTTGTCGTGGACTGAATCTGTATCGACAAGCCATTTTCACGAATGTCTCGTTGACAGATTTCTGTGACCATCTGCAAATTATGTTCATCGATGTCTGTAAACGCTACTTCGATATGACGAAATTCCTGATTGGCTAGTAAATCTCTCAGCAATCGTCTCGTAAATTCAATGCTACCTGCTCCAATAAATACAATTTTGAAGTTTTCATTTATCAATATAAATCTGCCTCCACTCATGATTGTATTTTAATTTTTTAGGATATACGACTTGTAGGTCAAGGGACTTGAATCGGCAAATCAAGTGTGGCGACTCCGATATGGCGATGATAATGGGATATCCGATCATCCTCGATACCGTCATAAAAGATATACAGTTGACCATCCTTGGCAATCACACTTGGTGCCCCAATCACTTGTTTTGACCAGCTGCTGCTCGCTCCATCGACAACAACTGCTTTGTGTTGTGGATTCCATTGGTCTAAATCATTAGTCCAATACACCCAAACTCCATCTGTCACTTCGCCTGTCTCATAAATACCGACATGATTGGTAAACAAAAACCATGTATTTGTTTCTTTTTGGTAATACATAGCACTGTTCTCGATTTGTTCATCCATCGGTAAAATAGGTTGTTTATCCACCTGCCATGATCCTGTCAGATCTTTCGTCCGTGCAATGGACAACGAGCGTTTAACTTGTTTTAATTCAGGATAATCGACAGATGCACTGAAAAACTGATAATATGTATCTCCGTTCTTTACGACAACTCCTGGACTTGCTGTTGTTTCATAATAGGTACCTTTTTGAATCGTAAATGGAATCACTTCTTCTTTTTTCCAAGGTCCATAAGGCGAAGTCGCCGTTGTCTTTAATGTAAGATAAGGAAAACCCAAGACATCATGAATGTGGGTATACGCGTAATTGCTACCGACATAAAAACCGTGCCATACGCCGTTCTCATAAAAAGGATAGTTATAAATAGCTCCACTGCGATCATACGCATAATTGGTCTCATCTGGATGTTTAGCTGGTGTGAGAATCCTGTCTCGTTTGGTCCAATGAAGTAAATCACTGCTAGTCGCAAGATAACAACTCCACCCTGTCGTCTTGTCTGAACCATCATAATGCATAAAATAATGACCTTCATGTTCAAAAACAATGGGTTCTCTTAATCCATATCCGTCTTCTTCTAAACTCCCATATCGCAAGACGATGCCCAAATCTGTCGCTTCCATTCGAAAAGCAGGATATGGTCTGTGATCTGAATAGTTCATGAAATGCCTCCATTTATGATTTCTCGTTTTCCAAAAAATGCAGTTGTTATTTTTACAATTATTATACATCATATGAATTAACTTTAATAGATTGACATGTATGATGAATTAAGGTTCAATTAAATCATCTCACATCATTGGAAAGAAGGGTGTTATATGGCTATAGAAGTAGGTTTTTGGGATTATACATGCCCCAAACATGGTTCAATTGATAAGTATACAAAAGAAGACTGGGATATATTATTAGACGATATCGCTGAAGGTGAATTCAAATCATTGGTGCTTGGCGTCAAGTGGCTGACTACTGGTTACCGCTCCCGATACAGTTGGTTAGATCAAGACAGTGAAGCAGCTACGATAGCATCCGATAACCAGACCTTGCATTATGCTCTGCAAGAAGCACGAAAGCGTGGAATCCAAACGTGGTTACTCGTTGTCGGCACGATTTTTGCGACCAAGCCATTTGGTCCGGAACCACCATGGAAAGAAGCCATTGAATTTTGTCGTGATTTCTATAAAATGGATGCCGGATATTATGATTTGGACCATCCAGGTCTACTCGATCGGATGACTTTGTTATTAGAAGAAGTTGTTGAATTATTCGGCGAATATGCACACGGAATTGTCGTTGAATTGGAATTTTGTGACCGCGCTGAAACGCATCGAATACCACTGTATAACGAATGGGCTCAAAAAAATAACCGCCCGTCCTTCGATGAAATCAAGAAAATTGATTTGCAACCTCGAAGCTTTCCATTTAGACACTGGCGAGATTTTACGACTGAACGACGAATCGTTGCCTTAACGCATCTTGAAGCTGCTATTCGGAAAAAGGGCTTTCAAGGCGAACTATCTACCATTAATGAGATGGAAAACAGCAATATGGTCGTAATCGGCAACACCAACCTGAACATGCTGAGCGAACAAATTCCCAACTGGTCGTTGGTTACATATGACGGTGTATATGATCGGAGACTGAACCGAAGAAGCAGTATGGAGTTCTGCATAGACATCCCCAAACAATTAGGCTTCGATGTGAATTACCTTTCTCGTGGCGTGATGACATTTCTAGAGCCTCGTCCTATTCTTGATGAATGGCGAATGACCATCGAAGATGCTATCGCTCATCAACCGAAGCGATTATGGTTTATGGGTGCTGATGCCCAGTATGATGGTGCCATCTGCAACAAATCACTTCTACCTCAATGGGGATTTGATGATGGAAGAACAGCACGATTAGCTTTGATGGCTATGGCTAAAAAAATGGAACTGCTTTAATTGGGCGATGGCTTATCCCGCCAACCTTAATGGTACGATTCATAGCGATTGCTACGGATCGCTACTCCAAGAAACCAGACAAATCCTAGAAACGCAAAACAGTTCTCGATGATCATCATCGTCCGAACCCCATACATGTTACTAAGGATACCGCCACTGAAGTTACCGATCATTGCACCGAGTCCATACGTAATGGCAAAAAATATCATCGTTGTTGATTTGCGTTGTTCTTCGATTATGATGAATTAAGGTTCAATTAAATTATCTCACATCATTGGAAAGAAGGGTGCTATATGGCTATAGAAGTAGGTTTTTGGGATTATACATGCCCAAGCCATGGTTCAATTGATAAGTATACAAAAGAAGACTGGGATATATTATTAGACGATATCGCTGAAGGTGAATTCAAATCATTGGTGCTTGGCGTCAAGTGGATTACCACTGGTTACCGCTCCCGATACAGCTGGTTAGATCAAGACAGTGAAGCAGCTACGATAGCATCCGATAACCAGACCTTGCATTATGCTCTGCAAGAAGCACGAAAGCGTGGAATCCAAACGTGGTTACTCGTTGTCGGCACGATTTTTGCGACCAAGCCATTTGGTTCGGAATCACCATGGAAAGAATCCATTGAATATTGTCGTGATTTCTATAAAATGGATGCAGGATATTATGATTTGGACCATCCAGGTCTACTCGATCGAATGACTTTGTTATTAGAAGAAGTCGTTGAATTATTCGGCGAATATGCACACGGAATTGTCGTTGAATTGGAATTTTGTGACCGTGCTGATACACATCGAATACCAGTGTATAACGAATGGGCTCAAAAAAATAACCGCCCGTCCTTCGATGAAATCAAGAAAATTGATTTGCAACCTCGAAGCTTTCCATTTAGACACTGGCGAGATTTTACGACTGAACGACGAATCGTTTCCTTAACGCATCTTGAAGCTGCTATTCGGAAAAAGGGCTTTCAAGGCGAACTATCTACCATTAATGAGCTGGAAAACAGCAATATGGTCGTAATCGGCAACACCAACCTGAACATGCTGAGCGAACTAATTCCTAACTGGTCGTTGGTTACATATGACGGTATATATGATCCGAGAGTGAACCGAAGAAGCAGTATGGAGTTCTGCATAGACATCCCCAAACAATTAGGCTTCGATGTGAATTACCTTTCTCGTGGCGTGATGACATTTCTAGAGCCTCGTCCTCTTCTTGATGAATGGCGAATGATCATCGAAGATGCTATCGCTCATCAACCGAAGCGATTATGGTTTATGGGTGCTGATGCCCAGTATGATGGTGTCATCGTCAACAAATCACTTCTACCTCAATGGGGATTTGATGATGGAAGAACAGCGCGATTAGCTTTGATGGCTATGGCTAAAAAAATGGAACTGCTTTAATTGGGCGATGGCTTATCCCGCCAACCTTAATGGTACGATTCATAGCGATTGCGTGAGATCGATGTGTAATTCATTACATGTATTTATCGATTCATTCGATGGCTACGGATCGCTACTCCAAGAAACCAGACAAATCCTAGAAACGCAAACAATACACAGTAAGCAGCAAAGCTAACTTAAGATTTAATGATTTCATTCCATGCCTACTTTATTTCTTATATCCGAATTCAAGATGAAATCGGACTCTGATGTTCATTTTCTCGACACTTATGTTAACATAACTCAATATATACATTGCTATGTAAATACATTTGCAATCTTTTAGGAGGATGATGTCTATGAATGAAACACCAATCCCAAAACACGTGATCATCGGTCAAGTTACAGCGTTTACCACTTTTCCTTACCAAGTGGTCATCGAAGGCGAAGCTTACTTCTTAACAAGATGTGACGAGAAGTACCGTTTGTTGTCTTCCATTTGTCCGCATGCAGGAGGCCAAGTCGTCATACATCAAGCGAAATTAGTATGTCCATTGCATATGTGGACGTTCGAACCTTCCACAGGTGACTGCTTGATTGTACGTGAGGCAAAGCTAGCACATTTTGAAGTGATCGAACACGACGGCCATCTGATTGCCACGCTTCCCTAGACATATGTTGAAGCTCGAATGATCCCTCATCTAGTTCTCAAAGATTGTGCGACGTCCATCATGATTTCAGATAAAGTAGGATGTGCATGGATCGTTAGGGCGAGGTCTGTGACATTCGCGCCCATTTCCATCGCTAGTCCAGATTCTGCAATAAGATCAGATACTTCAGGTCCGACCATTTGCACACCGAGAATTGTGCCTTGTTTCTTGTCACATACGATTTGCGCGAAACCTTCTTTTTCGTTTAACGTCAACGCACGCCCATTCGCTTGAAAGGAATACTTCCCGACTTCAACTTCGTAACCTAGCTTCTTCGCTTGTTCTGCGGTATAGCCGACCATTGCAATTTCCGGATCACTAAAAATTACGAAAGGCATGGTGAGGTAATCCGCTTCAGCAGATGGATTCCCTGCAATTACTTCAGCTGCGATGTTTCCTTGGTAAGACGCTTTATGTGCCAAAAGTGGTTCGCCTACGATATCCCCAATCGCATAAATATGCGGTACTGAAGTTTGTAACTTGGGATTGGTAATCACAAACCCTCGCTCGTTTACGTTCACTCCGATTTGTTGTAAGTTCAATTGTTCACTATTGGGTACTCTACCGACAGCAACTAATACCCGATCAGAGACGATGGTTTGGATGTTCACTCCATGTGCAGATGAAAGCTCGACAGTCGTATGTACTTCCTGATCGATGATTTGTGTCTTTATGACTTTCGCTTCTGTGTGAACCTTGACTTGCAGTTGTTCTAATTTTCGATGAATGATCGAACTCATCGCAGGTTCAATTCCAGGAAGTATCGTTGCACCAGCTTCGACCATCGTCACTTCACTTCCTAATTTGCGATACGCTGTGCCGAGTTCAATCCCGATGTATCCTGCACCAATCACGAGCAATCGTTTTGGAATTTCTTGCATAGAGAGAGCTTCCGTAGAAGATATCACATAGTGCCCGTCGAGTTGAATAGTCTTCAAACTAGCAGGTCGAGAACCAGTCGCGATGATGCAATCGGTAAATGAATATGTCTTGCTTCCCTCCGCATGGGTAACCAACACTTCCGTAGCTGAAACGAAAGCAGCAGTCCCGTATCCAACATGGATTCGGTTCGTTTTCATGAGTGCACGAATTCCGCTATGTAATTGCTCGACGATTTGATTTTTCCAATTTTGCATTTCATCAAATCGAATGTCGATGTGTGAGGTATGAATTCCCATCACGTGAGCAGATTTCATTTTCGTGTATATACTTGCAGCGGAAATCAAAGCTTTCGAAGGGATGCACCCTTGATGGAGACATACTCCACCTAATTGAGACTGTTCAATGATGGTGACTTGTTTGCCTAGCTTCGCTAAACGAATCGCTGCGACATAACCGCCAGGACCTCCACCGATAATCACAACATCCGATTTTGTTGGGATGGATGGCATTTTTACTCCTCCTTGCTAGACTTTTCTTGTTGATTCCGAATTCCATTAATTCGCACAGATATTTGTGGAGAAGCTGGAATGAATAATAGCGATCTCGCATTCATCATTAATCCACTCTGTATTTCGCAATGACAGAACGATCAAGCTCAATTCCCCACCCTGGTCCTAAAGGAATGTCATAACATCCATTAGCAAATGGCTTGCGATTTGCCACGATTTCATAGAATAGTGGATCTCGATCCGGATGAAACACTTCGACGAAGGTCGCAGTAGGCGCTGCAGATAGTAAATGACCAGCAATCTGTGGTTCTTCATGATGTGCCATATCTATTCCTAAGGCAGCTGCAGCTTGAGCGACTTGACGCCACGAAGTAGGTCCACCACCCCAACTCGCATCGTAATTACATACATCGATCGCACCACTCGTCATCAGTTCAATACAAGCTGCAGCAGAAACTTCACTTTGTCCTGCATTGACAGGAATTCCTGACATATAACGAACATCACGCATAGCGGCTCGATCATTGAACCAATGACACGGTTCTTCGAACCAACGGATGTTTAGATGCTTGACTCTTTCTGCGAATCGAATGGCTTCTAGTCGTGACCATGCTTGATTGGCATCTACGGCAACCGCGAATTGATCCCCTACTGTTTTTCTTACGATTTCGACACGCTTAGCATCAATTTCAGGTGTTCTTCCACCCACTTTGAACTTGCAACCCGAAGCACCCATCTCGATGAAATTTTCCATCTCTTTGCGAATCGCTGTCTCATCGAACTCGACACCATCTTGGTAGTATCCACCGATAATCATCAGTGGCATCGAAGTCCGATCACCACCCCATAATTTATATAACGGTGTGTTTAATGTCTTACCGATCGCATCATATATTGCACTATCGATATTGGCCATCGCTTGTAAAGCGATTTTGCGGTCTGCAAGGATATCAAACGTGAACGACAAGATTTTGTTCCAAATCTTATGGACCGAGAATATATCTTCGCCGATAATCAAGGGTCCCATGCGATTCGTCAACATATCGAGAATTTCCTTCTGGGCATCCATCTCATCACCGTTATATATTTCTCCGATGATACCGTCTTCTGTTGTGATCTTCGTGATAATCGTACATCGGTGCGTCATGTGATAATGACTTCCACTGAACTTTCGTTTTAATGGGACTTTAATCGGTGTGAATTCGATACTTCTGATTTTTGATGACATGCTCAACACTCCTTTTAGGATAGGGTAAGTTATTTTTGGACATAGCGATAATAATCGTTGCCATGACAATCATAGATCACGATGACTGGAAACTGCGTAAACTGTAAGCGATGGATTGCTTCTGTGCCTAATTCTGGATAAGCGATTACTTCTACACTGGAGATATGGCGAGATAATAACGCTCCCGTACCACCTAATGCCGCGAAATACACGGACTTGGTGTCGATGATCGCTTTGCGAACGATTTCAGAACGATCACCTTTGCCTATCGTCGCTCTCAAGCCCATATGGTAGAGCAGCGGGGTGTATTTATCCATCCGCAAAGCCGTGGTAGGCCCAGCTGAACCAATGATATGTTCACCAAAACTAGGGGTAGGTCCGACGTAATAAATCGTCTCATTCTCTAGCGGTATCGGGAATTGTCCCCCGCTTTCCCAGTTTTTAAACATGTTATGGTGTGCAGCATCGCGAGCAGTGTAGACATAGCCTGAAAGCAAGACCCGATCGCCTGCTTGCAAGGACATCGCAATGTCTTCCGTAATCGGTGTCTGTAACGAAATGATGTCTCGTTCACCTAATCGCTGCTCTGTATCCATCAAATCACCGCCGATTTTTGTCGAGCTGAATGGCATTGGATGTTGACTGCGACAGGTACAGAAGCGATATGACATGGCTTTACAATAAGATGCACACCGAGTGCTGTCGTTTCTCCACCAAGTCCTTGAGGACCGATCTTCAGTTCAAGGATTCGTTGCTCGATTTTTTCTTCGATTTCTGCTACTTCAGGAAAATCACTGCGCGTTCCAACTTTTCGCAAAATTGCTTTTTTCGCTAAATAAGCACAGTAATCAAATGTCCCTCCGATACCCACTCCGACGATCAAGGGAGGGCAAGCGTTCGGTCCTGCTTGACGCACGGTTTCGACGATGAAATCAATGACACCTTCCCATCCTTCGGACGGTTTCACCATCTTTAATCGACTCGTATTTTCACAACCCATCCCTTTCGGAACGACTGTCAGATGAATCTGTTCCCCAGGTACGATGTTACTGTGAATAATCGCTGGTGTGTTATCGCCTGTATTTTTTCCGCCAAACGGCATGTCAATGACAGACGCACGTAAGTAATTTTGCTGATACCCTTGGCGAACCCCTTCGTGAATCGCATCATTGAAATTCCCACCTACGACATGAACGTCTTGTCCAATGTCTGCATAGACGACGGTATATCCTGTATCTTGACATAGCGGAAGTTTCTCATTTCTTGAAATTTCCGCATTGGTGATCAGCTGATCCAAAACAAACTTGGCTAATTCACTACTTTCTCGTGTCTTCGCAAAACGCAATGCTTGCTCAACATCATCTGGTAACTCGGTAGCTGCTTTCCCACATAGGATAGCCACTTGCTTACTGATGTTGGATACATGGACTTCCCGCATTCGAAGTTCCTACTTTCTATCTTAGAGTTAACATAGAGCTGTCCTCTATTAGCCATTCCGGACGTTCCATCGCGTGGCAAAATTGTTCGAATAGCCGATCATTGGATATCCCGACAAATACCTCACCGCATCTGTGTCTAGCGCATCAATTGTCCACCTGTGACATCAATCGTGGCACCTGTGATGTATGATGACCAATCACTAGCTAAAAACAGAACGGTACCTGCCATTTCATCTGGACGACCTAAGCGCTGCATAGGAACTAAATTGATAATCTTATCTAACTCAGCCTGTGGCAATTTCATCATTTCTGTATCGACCATGCCTGGCGCTATCGCATTGACACAAATTCCATCCGTCGCGTAGGTACGTGCAAAAGATTTGGTTAACGTGAGAATGGCGCCTTTCGTCGCATTATACACAGCAGATTGCGAGAAACCACCTGTAAATCCACCTTGGGAACTGAAGTTGATTACTCTTCCGCCACCATGAGATTTCATATATACACATGCTTCGCGCGATAAGAAAAATAGACTTTTGAGATTGACGTCAAAGACCAGGTCCCACGTCGCTTCATCGACTTCCTCGATTGCGATGCGTCTTAAGATACCTGCTGTATTCACTAAGACATCTAGTCGCCCGTATTTGTTTACGGTTTCCTCGACAAGTGAACGGCACTGGTCCACCTTCGCGAGATCTTTCACACTGACGAGATGGTCTCCAGAAATCATCTGCATCGTCTCATGTGCGGTTAGTTCGTTGATGTCGCAGATGACGACTTTCATGCCATAAGCTGAAAAGGCTTTCGCGATTTGACGGCCTATTCCTCCACCTGCGCCTGTGACGATAGCGACTTTGCCTTGTAAACCGAGCTCCATGAGAAACACTTCTCCTTTACGCAATTCTCCAAGCACCTGTTTCCAAAATGTCAGCAATCTTCATGAGAAACTTCGCAGCATCGACTCCATCGAGTACCCGGTGATCTGCTGACAATACCAGATTTAATCCACGATGCATGACCACTTGACCGTTCACGTAAGATGCTTTTTCGCTAATCCCACCGACTGCTAAAATCATCGCTTCATCCGGTTTAATAATCGCTTGAAATCGGTCAATTCCTGTGTTCCCTAGATTCGACAACGTGATGGCAGCTGGTTCTTGAAGTCCATATGGTTTATAGTTTCGTGACGATTGCACAGCGTCATTTCGCATCACGATCAATTCACTGAGTAACCGTTCACCTACATGAGGGACAATCGGTGAAATGATGCCGTCTTCTACGCTTACAGCGAGACCTACATGACTACCGGAAACAGCTAGAATACTAGCTTGGCCTTGCGCATTGACGACCCAACGCCGATTGACAGAAGGCATCTCGCGTAAAGCTAATCCAATCGCATGCAACAGAAAATCGGTGATCGTCAGCTGTGAAAAAGCTTGTCCTTGGGTTTGTTTTAATAAATCCTTCCAGTTTAGAAGCACTTCTGCATTTACCCATTTTTCGACCCAAAACGATGGAATCGTTTGCGTACTTCTCAACAATTCCTTGGCCAAAGTCATTCTCATCTTTGAGATGTCACCGCGAACTGACGTTGAGGATTGTACAGCAGCTGGAATTGGCTGACTAGCAGGTGGAAATGGCTGACTAGCAGGTGGCGAAGCGAGTTGCTCGACAAATGCTTCGATATCTCGGTTACGCAAACGACCCATCGGACCGCTTCCTGTAATTTGACGAATGTCAATATTCCATACTCGAGCTAATCTGCGTGCAGAAGGTGAAATTCGAATGCGGTCTTGTTCCGTTGTCCCAAGTGGAACGACTGGTTTCACGATTGAACTGTTTGAAGGAGCCATCGTAAGGTTCACTTTCTCTGTCACTTTCGCTGTCCATGTATCTTTCACAGCGTCTAGCGTAATTTCACAGATTTCTGTACCTACTGCTATCGGATTCCCTTCTGGAATCAAGATATGCGCAATCACACCCGTCACAGAAGATTCTACTTCCATCGTTGTTTTATCTGTCTCGACTTCATAGAGAATTTCGCCTTCTCGAATCGAGTCGCCTGCTTTCTTGAACCATTTCGCGATGGTTCCTTCTTCCATGGTTGCACTTAATTTGGGGAGTATTAATTTCAAATGATTCCACCCGCTTCTATTCTGAATTCAACACGATTCTCTCAAAATTAGGCTAATAGAGCCTGCACAACGCGAACAATCTTCTCAGGTGATGGGATTGCTGCATCTTCTAATATAGGGCTAAATCCTAAGGGTGCATCAGGCAATGTGATGCGTTTTGGCGGTGCATCAAGATAATCAAAAGCTTGATCCACGACAAGCGATACGATATCCCCACCCCAGCCACCTGCAGCATGTTGTTCTTCCACAGTAATCAAATAATTGGTTTTTCTCACGCTTTCGAGAACGGTTTCTATGTCTAAGGGTTTCAAACAACGCAAATCAATCACTTCTGCTGAAATACCTAGCTGCTCTAATTGCTCCGAAGCTCGTAACGCTTTATCGACCATCGCCATTGTAGCGACCAATGTAACGTGCTGACCTGCTTTGCATACTTTAGCTTTCCCTAACTCTTGGTCTGCTACTTTCGTCACATCTACAGCACCTTTTTGTGAATAGAGCACTTTGTGTTCATAGAGAATGACAGGGTTATTATCTCGGATGGAACCTCGTGTCAGATGATAAGCATCATGCGGATTACTGGGCATCACGATCTTCAATCCTGGGAATTGGATGAACCACGATTCCCCCGTCTGTGAGTGTTGTGCAGCAAATCGCGCTCCACCTCCACCTGCTGTGCGAATAACAATAGGAAGTGACACTTGACCTGCACTCATATAGCGATATTTCGCCATCGAGTTGATGATTTGATCACTACATACAGCTAGAAAATCAGCAAACATAATTTCTGCTATAGGCCGAAGCCCTGTAATCGACATGCCGATTGCTGTTCCGGTTATTCCCGTTTCAGCGATCGGGGTGTCGAGGACACGATGGGCACCGAACAAGTCGATTAACCCTTCGGTTACTTTGAAAGGGCCTCCCGCATGTCCGATGTCTTCTCCTAATAGCACGATGCTGTCATCGCTTTTCATTTCATCGATTAAAGCATTGCGAATGGCTTCCCGATAGGTCCAGATGGGTAATTCATTTGAATGATCGATTGACATGCTTTTTATCCTTTCTGCACGCGATTAATGGTTCATTATGCTTATGCATAGACGTCGGACAGCACTTCTACTTCTTCTGGCCAGGGAGCTTGTTCTGCGCGATCTGCTGCAACATCGATCTCTGCTCTTATTGTTTCGGTGATTTGATCGACGTCTGCTTGTCCACAGATGTTGTGTTCAATGAGCCAATCTGCGTACAGATGAATCGGATCATAGGCTAACCATGCTTGCACTTCCGCTTCAGGGCGGTATTTTGCAGGGTCCGTGCGAGAGTGTCCTCGATGGCGATACGTCATACATTCGATAAATGACGGGCCATCCCCACGACGTGCGGCTTCTATCGCTTGTCGAACCGTTTCCATAACTTCAAGGACATTGTTGCCATCGATTGTCACACTAGGCATCTGGTAAGAAGCAGCTCGCTCAGATAATTTCAATACTGCTGTTGTTTCATCGATGCGACTGAATTCCCCGTAGATATTGTTCTCACAAACAAACACCACAGGAGCTTTCCACACAGAAGCCATATTCATCGTTTCATGAAACGCTCCGATGTTGGTTGTACCATCACCAAAGAAACTGACCGAAACGCGATCTTGGCCTTGAAGCTTTGCAGACATCGCTGCCCCTAACCCTACCGGCATGCCTGCACCAATAATGCCGAACGAACCGATGACATTTTTGGTGAAATCCGTCAAATGCATCGAACCTCCTTTGCCACGGCAAATGCCTGTCACTCTGCCCATTAATTCTGCAAAAATGGCTTCTAAATCCATGCCTCTTGCAATCGCGTGACCATGAGAACGATACGTCATGGTTACATAGTCTTGAGGTTCCATGACTCGTGCTACCCCTATCGAAACAGCTTCCTGGCCTTGGCATAAATGTGTCGTGCCATGAATCAACCCTTTCATGAACAGTCGCTGCACTTTCTCTTCAAATTCGCGAATTCGAACCATATCTGTCAGCAACGCGACCAGTTCTTCATTCGATGCTTTCGGTCTAGCAGTTGTTAATTTCCCGCTTGGGGGTAAGATCGGTTCTTTATGATGTGACATGAATAATCCTCCTTAATAAAAAAACATGCTTACTCAGATACACGTATATGATCTATCCCTAGTGCTGTAGCAAAACTGATGATTTCTATATCTCTTCTCCCTGGGATATAGGCGTTGTGATGCGTCGCACCTGAAGCAATCCAAGCTTCACATGCTTTGTTCACATCCCGATGGTCGAATCGAAACATCGCATTGGGCCCACCCATATTGCGATAACGCGATTCCACAACTTCTCCAGTCGCCCACGTGAGAACCCAACCTGAAGGTGTAGTTTGAGTCGGAGACAAACTCAGTAATGTGCCTGGTCCTTTCTTCACAGGAAAATTCACGCCTGCTCCTGCACCTTGTACACCTCGATAATGCACATTGGCACGAACTTCGATGGATCCTCCTGGTTCTACCATGCGCGTATCTCCTTCGCCACCAGCAGCTAATAGCATCAGTCCGGTATCCGACTCCATCGCATAACATTCGCAGTATAGCGCTGAACCTGCGATTTCTTGACCGATCCACATAACAGCCCCTGTCAAGACATCACCCGTGCAGGCAAGTGGAATTCCCATCGAAGTCAGACGAGATACGCCTAAGCATCCTACGATTCCTACTTCATGATTATTGCGAAAACACGCTCCATGGCAATTGATCGCGCCACCTGTTAGATTATGCTCTTTCGTAAGATGTTCCAAAGCTACAGCTAATCGTGCACTTCGGTTAAGTAAGTCAGGAGCTAGATCCGCAACTTGCCACTTGCGTTGTTTCAACTCCTCAAGAAGTGCATGAATTTCGCTGTCTGTCACTCGATGAAAAGCGTCGTTCACTTCGGTTTGATCCATATCGATCAATTGTGCACCGAGTCCATCTAGGAATTGTTGTTGCGATACATCGACATCGAGATAGCCAGGAATAATTCCACCTATTCGGACAAATCGCGTTTGTTTCATGCGATGCGCTGCACAAGCAGCAAGTATCGTACGAATCAGTCGATCGCACCCTTCTTGATGATTGAGCGCTGCGTTCACGGTTTGGAACACTTTGCCTTCTCGGACTAACGCATTTCCTAACATAATACTTCCGACCAACGTGCTATGTTTCGTGGCTTCTGTTTGTGACAAATCTTCCATGAACCTATCTACCGTCGGGACACACCAGATGATAATGGGAATGTCTGTGCGTTCTACGACTTTCGCCCCATAACTTGGTGGAGCAGCCATCGCAGGCGCCAATAAAATGAGATCGACTTGTTTTTGAAGGAATAGCTCTCTCGCACGTTCTCCTTTGGCGTCATCGTCAAGTAACTCTGTATATATCACTTCCACATGAGGAGAAAGCAGATCGATAAAGGATTGCACAAAAGCTTCTTTGCTTTTGCGATACGTAGGCGGCATCACTTCATCAAATAATTTGAAATACGAAGCAGCAAGACCTATTCGGTATTTAGGTGGGTTCATCAATGATCTCCTCATTCCATGCGATATGAAAGTAATACCTCTTCAAGGATTTCAATGCCTAATCCTGGTTTATCTAGCGCGCCTATCCAACCAGCTTTATGCTCGATCGGTTCCGCTACGATTTCATGTTGCATCGGATTCGGAATAGGCTTGAACTCTAGAACCATACAATGTGGAGAAGATATCGATAGATGTAAGCTTGCAGCTGACGTGATCGCTGTACTCCAGCAATGCGCATTGAACTTACGCCCTTCACGACCAATCATGTCACGAATTTTCAAGAAACCAGTAATCCCCTCTGCGCGAGCTGGATCGATACCGATGACATCGATGAGTCCTGATTGAACTAACCGATAATAGCCATGTACCGTGAATTCTCTCTCCCCTGCCGCAATCAATGTCTTGCTTTGCGCACGCAATTCCGCATAACCACGCATATTGTTCGGATGGAGCGGTTCTTCGATCCATGTGATGTTATATTTTTCGAATTCTTGTGTCATGCGAATCGCAGTAGGAATATCCCATTCCACAGCATTTCCGATATCCACCATGAACCCTGCATCGCCAATGGCATGGCGCACGGTTTTTACGAAATCAATGTCGTGTTGGTGATTTTTCCCTAGTCCTGCATGGCCTTTTTTACCAAAGCCTATTTTGATGGATTGATAACCATCCTGTAAAATGTATTGTGCGATTTCCTCTGCATTTGCTTGGTTAGAAGGTTTAGACGGATGTGTGCTTGCACATGCAGGAAGCCGATCCCAGATTGGACCACCAAATAACTGATAGAGAGGCACACCGAGTGCTTTGCCTTTGATATCCCATAGAGCCATGTCAACTCCACTGATCGCGAACGAAGCGAGTCCACCTTCCCCATACCACCACGTGTGCTTCTTCATTTTCGTCCAATTGGCTTCTGTGTTTAGTGCGTCTTCCCCGATGAGTAATGGTGCAAAGCCGCGTTCGATGATAGCTTTCACTCCGATTATAGCTTCCGGCCACATCGCTACAGCTTCGCCCCATCCGATGATTCCATCCTCGGTCATGACTTTGACGACTAATGTATGTCGCGTATTGTTAAAATCATTCGGTTCTGTGTACTTGATCGGAATCGCTTCTATGCTGCGGATTTTCATGAATGTAAGTCTCCTCTTTATAAGAACAATAATGAGATACATGGAATGTGAGGTTCATTTATTTTATTCCCAATGGAAATAAACGATTGACTAATGCCGATCCTTTGTCTACAAGCAACTGCTCACAGCTAGGGTCAAACGGAGCAGGTTGTGAAAATCCTCGATGCGAAACATACGGTTCATAGCCGCGATGTGGATACTCGTCAGCTGTAGCGAAATACCCGAGCAATCCATTAGAGTACCCTGCATACATCGTCATCTTCGCTTGCGAACGTGCTTTGACAGCTAAACCAATTTCATTGAAAATTTCACCTGGCGCAGCGCAAATGCCAATCCCGCCAATGCGAATCGCTTGCAAAGGTGCCACGACGACATTAGAATAGGTGCCATCCGCTATTTTGCGTAACATGGTTTTCGCCCAATCGATATGGTATTGAATCGGATTGGTCAAGGAGCGTGAAGCGGATTGCTCTTTTAATTGAGACATTTCTAGCTCGCGACGATGGATTTCAGCTAGCAATTGTTCTTGCGTCGGAAGTTCCTGTAATGGAAAATGAACCAACTCTTCGATGGAATCAACAATGGCTTGCTCGGCTTGATTGATGTGCATGTACTTTCGATATAAAGAAATCGGCGTAACCGAACCAAAATCATGTTTTTGAATGACGATTTCAGGATAAATGGGATAGAAGATAGCTTCTACTGCTTTCATCGCAACAAGCTTGCCAAACTCCACTTCTTTTCCTTTTTTTT
>CAMCVV010000029.1 GCA_945881905.1 Paenibacillus alvei | reverse complement strand
CCATATGAGTTTAATTCAACAAGCGAAAATGCAATGTGATTTCGTGATTATGAGTATTTTTGTGAATCCCTTACAGTTTGCTCCACATGAGGACTATGACCATTATCCGCGAGATCATGAGCGAGATTGTGCGTTCGCTGAAGCTGCTGGCGTTGATGTCGTGTTTTTGCCTGATCGACATATGATGTATCCGCAACCTACACAAACTCTTGTAAGGGTAAGTGGATTAACGGAAACCTGCGAAGGTACCTCAAGACCGGGACATTTTGATGGTGTAGCTACAGTCGTATTGAAATTATTTCATATAGTGAAACCGGATAAAGCCTACTTTGGATTGAAGGATGCACAACAAGTAGCAATGATTCAGCAAATGGTGTACGATTTGAACATGCACATCGACATTGTTGCTTGCCCAACCTGGCGTGAAGCAGATGGCTTAGCGATGAGTTCACGCAACGTCTATTTGAATCCTGAACAACGTGCACAAGCTGTGGTTTTGTCACAAGCACTGAAGTTACTTGAGCATTATATGGAAAATATGCAAAATCCTCAACCAGAAGAGCTCATTCGCATAGCGACGAAACAGATCAATTCCGCACCTTTGGCGCATATCGATTATATACACGTTGCAGCATACCCATCCTTTCAAACATTGAATCCAAATCATAACACGTGTATCATTGCATTAGCTGTTTTTTTCGGGCAAACGCGACTGATTGATAATCTAATCATTCCCATACGGAGGTAAACGACATGTTTCGACATATGATGAAAGCTAAAATTCATCGCGCTGTGGTAACAGAAGCCAATTTGCAATATATTGGTAGTATTACGATTGATGAGGATATCATAGATCTTGTAGGCATGTACCCTAACGAAAAAGTACAAATCGTGAATAATCACAACGGTGCTAGATTAGATACGTATATCATTGCAGGACCACGCGGGTCGGGTATGATTTGTTTGAATGGAGCAGCAGCTCGACTCGTGCAAACCGGTGATATCATTATTATTGTTTCTTATGCATGGATGACAGATGAAGAAGCACAGAAGCATCAACCGGTTATTGCCATAATGGATGAACATAACCATGTTTCACAGCTTTTGAATGCAGAGCATCACTCCACGATTGGCTAATTCACGAAGCCAATCACTAGATTTCAATGTTTTGGGATAATCAGCTATTCCCCTTTGGCTATTAGATTTGTTACACTAGGTATGTTAAGAAACAAAGGGGTTGAAATATTCAAATGAAATTTGCAGTTGTAGATTTTGAAACTACAGGAAGTTTAGCACATGATGAAATCATTCAAGTTGGACTTGTTATTATAGATGATTTACAAATCGTTCAATCGTATGCATCGTTTGTTAAACCAACGAGAAGTATACCTTATTCGATTACTTTGTTAACAGGTATTAATGACCATGTCGTCAAAGATTCTCCTTCTTTGGTACAAGTGATGAAAGAACTGCACCCGTTGATTGCAGATTGTGTTCTTGTGGGTCATCACGTTTCATTTGACCTTGGCTTTCTCCAAAAAAGTTTAGTGCAATCGGGATTCCCTCGCTTTTCGGGAAGAGTTCTAGATACCATTGAGGCTTTACGCATTTTATTTCCATCGATGCATTCGTTTCAACTTAGTCTTGTAGCTGAGTATTTTGGAATTGCTCATGAGCGACCTCATCAAGCAGATAGTGATGCTGAAGTAACAGCTGAGATTTGGTTGGTTTGCATGCAACGACTGCTGTTGCTACCGATCATGACGGTTCAACGTCTATGCCAGGTAATGGATGATGATACCAACGATTTGGGTTGGTTTTTTCATGAAATTCGTCAATTCAAAGAAATGAACACAGCTGTTGATCAGGACACGTCCCGCTATTTTCGCCAATTCACCATCAATGTCCAGGATTGGGATGACGATACAACAACGACAGATCAGCAACTTCAGCGGAATCCACCCGATGCAGATGATGTATTTCATACATTCTACACCAAATTCAAACAAACGTTACAAGAGAAATTCCAACTGTATGAAGATCGAGATGCTCAAGAACAAATGATTGCCGAAGTAGCTGCATCGTTCGAAGCGGGTCGTCATCTCATGGTTGAAGCAGGCACAGGGACAGGAAAATCATTAGGATACCTCATTCCTTCTTTGTATTATGCAGTCAAACATGACAAGAAAGTAATTGTAAGCACACACACCATTAATTTACAAGAACAGCTGTGGGATCGAGATATTCCTCTTTTACATGAATTGTTTCCTGTTGATTTTCGAGCTGCGGTTCTAAAAGGGCGAAGCCATTATTTGTGTTTACGTAAATTCGAAAACAAAATCAACATGAAAGATTTTGAATATCGTAAAGAAGATTCAATCACTGCAGCGCAAATGGTAGTGTGGTTAAGCGAAACGAAGCAAGGAGACGAAGAAGAACTCCATTTTGGGAATAAAGGTGCTCAGTTTTGGCAAAATGTAGCCAGTGACACGGATTCTTGCTTGAATCGTCAATGCCCTTGGTTCAAAAAATGTTTCTATCATCGTGCCAAGTTTCAATCGAACGAAGCAGACTTAATTATTACGAATCATTCGTTGTTATTTACAGACATGAAAGCAGATCATCGCTTATTGCCACATTATAAGCATCTTGTCATTGATGAAGCACATCATTTTGAAGAAGTAGCTAGCAAACATCTAGGAACCGCATTTCATGCGCATCGATTTGTCCATTCTTTAGTAAGGCTATACAAAGATAATCGCAGTGGGTATTTGCCTATGATGCGATTTCGATTACAAAAGCTTGAAGAGCACAATTTACAGCCTTCATGGATTTCGGCGATTGACCAGTTATATCCCCAGTTAGTCGAAACCAAAGAACGATGGGACTTGTTAAGTGAAAAGCTGTGTATGAATGTCATCGCCAACAGTGATTACTTACCTACAGATGCAGGGCAGTATGTACTTAGAATCAAACAAGAGCAGTTACCTAAAGATTGGCAAGATTTTGTGGATTCAGCACAAGATATCTTGTTGCTGAGTACGGGCATCTTGAAAGCGCTAGAGAAGCTCTGGCAGCAGTGGAAAGAGCACTGCGAAGAGTATGAGATGCAGAGTTCGCTAACGGACTTAAGTGGAGTGATGAAGGATCTGAGTGCGTCTGTGGAAGCATTGCAATTTTTTGTTAAGCTTGAGAACGACAACTATGTGTATTGGATTGAAGTCAGTCAATACGCCAAATCGAAAAGCTTGCAACTTCATAGTGTACCGATTGATGTGAGTCAATTATTACAATCCCAGTTATTTGAGATCAAAGACAGTATTGTGATGACGTCTGCAACACTTGCTGTTAATCAATCGTTCCAGTATTCAGCTCAACAGCTCGGGTTACATATACCTGAAGACGAACAATCGAACAAATTAAAAACGCTTCAACTCGAGTCACCGTTTGATTTCAAACATCAAGCACTTGTATGTATCCCTAAGGATTTCCCGGATATTAAAAGCAGTGTAGGTGAACGTGTGTTTGTTCAGAAGCTTCTTGAATCGTTGAGCGATATAGCCATTATAACCAAAGGGCGTATGCTTGTATTATTCACGTCCAATCGCATGCTCAAAGAAATATATACGGGTCTAAAAGAAAGATTACAGCCTCATGGTATTGAAGTATTAGGTCAAGGCGTAGGCAGTGGAAATCGCAGCAAGCTCACTCGATTATTCCAAGAACGTCCGGCTAGTGTATTATTAGGAACGAATTCTTTTTGGGAAGGAGTCGATATACCCGGTGACGCACTTAGTTGTCTAGCGATTGTGAAGCTTCCTTTTCAACCACCGAATCATCCGATCATCGAAGCAAAATGTGAGAAGATCAAAAAACGTAATGAGAATCCATTCATGAAATATTCGTTACCTCAAGCCGTCATTCGATTCAAACAAGGATTTGGGCGTTTGGTACGCAGAGCGACAGATCGAGGAGTCGTCATTATTTATGATAATCGTGTGATTGAATCAAGCTATGGCAAGTATTTCTTACATTCTTTGCCTGGTCCACACATTGAGCAAATGAGCTCTGCATTCATGCCGAAGAGGATAGAACAATGGATGGAGGACGTCAAAGATGAAGTCGTTAAAAATCTCTGATGCTGTCATACGACGTTTACCGATTTATTTGAGGTTTCTCAATGAGCTAAACCTCAAAAGAATTAAGACCGTTTCATCACATGAACTTGGCCAAAAACTTGATCTGAATCCAGCACAGATTCGCAAAGATCTTGCGTATTTTGGGGAGTTTGGCAAAAAAGGAATTGGTTATGATGTCTTGTATGTGATTGAGAAGATCAGACAAATCCTCAAGTTAGACCGTGCCATCTCAGTCGCGATCGTGGGAGCTGGTAATCTAGGTAGAGCTTTATGTAACTATAATGTGTATCTCAAAGACCAGATGAAAGTGATTGCTATATTTGATTGCATGCCACAAAAAATAGGCGAGAACATCAATAACCTGACCATTCAACCGCTAGAAGAACTGAGAGCAACGATAACGGATCTACATATCAGAATCGGTATTATCACTGTACCTGCTTTAGAAGCACAACATGTTGCCAATCAGCTCGTCGAATGCGGGATTGAAGCGATATTGAATTTCGCACCGGTTATGATAAAAGTACCTGCAGAAATAAGAGTTCACCACGCCGATTTTACGATAGAATTACATAGTTTGGCTTTTTATTTGGAAGATCCGAAATCCGAGTAAAATCCACGCACGGTCTGATTTGTGGAGTTGATGTAAATTATGCAGCACCAGGAGGAAATAACCATATAAACAACAATGCATATAAACTTGCAGCGAGTACGATACTTACAGGAATGGTCACGATCCAAGTCGTGACCATTTTTGTTACAGTAACCCATTTCACTTTACGAAATTGCATGACACTTCCTGTTCCAATGATCGATGAAGTGATGACATGTGTAGTCGAAAGCGGCATACCGAGTAAAGTCGATGTTTGAATAACGATCGATGAATTCAGATCTGAAGCAAAGCCGTTCATCGGTTCGATCTTAATGATTTTATTGCTAACGGTATTAATAATTCGCATACCACCTATCGAGGTTCCAAGCCCCATTGCCAGTGCTGCAGATAATTTCACCCACAAGGGGACATACAAATCATCTTGGAATCCCGCTGCAACTAAGCCGAACACAATAATCCCCATTGCCTTTTGTGCATCATTCCCGCCATGTGAGAAGGAAAGCAATCCCGCAGATAAGATTTGCAACGATCGAAACGAACGATTTAATTTAGATCGAGAGCTATTGCCAAACCATATCACCAAACGTTTTAAGATAAGCATAACCAGATATCCTAATGTAAATGCAACAATCGGTGAAGCAATTAAGATGATGATGATTTGCAGAAACCCATTCCAGTTCACAGCATGCACACCAGCACCTGCGATTACACTACCTGCTAGAGAACCAAGTAACGTGTGCGATGAAGAAGACGGAATGCCGAAGTACCATGTGAGAAGATTCCATATAATCGCAGATAACAATGCAGCGATTACGATTTGAACCCCATGTTCAATCATCATCGGATTCGCTATTTTGCCACCTACAGTTTTCGCTACTTCTGATGTAACGAGTGCTCCTGCAAAGTTCAATACTGCAGCGAACACTATTGCCGTTCTTGGTGTTAATGCTCTTGTAGAAATCGATGTTGCTACAGCGTTAGCTGTGTCATGGAATCCATTGATGAAATCAAAAATAAGAGCAAGGACTACGATTAATATAACTAAATTTAGCATTCATGCCTCCAGAATCTACACGCTCTTAGGAATAACGTAACGTCACGCTTTCGAGAATATTAGCAACATCTTCACACGCATCGGTAGTTTGTTCTAATCTTTCATAAATTTCTTTTAACTGAAAGTCTTGATAGACATCTCTTTTTTTAGTGAAGATTTCTCGAATGCTTTCGCGCATTAAGCGATCTCCTTCATTTTCAAGACTGTTGATCGCTACAGTGTGTTCCATAATCTGAATATATTTCTTTTTGGATAGAAGTTTGAACGCTTCTAGAATATGTTCGCAGGAAGAAACAATGACCAGAGAGAATTCTTTCATATATGAGTCCACGAAATGAACATTGAGGTAATCAAATCGAGCGATGGTTGCTTCGATTCCGTCGATCACATCGTCGAGTTTGGAGGCAAGCTCCATGATGTCTTCACGATCAAGCGGTGTAATAAATACCGTGCTCATGCCACGAAATATTTCGTGTGTGATGTGATCTCCTTTATGTTCAATATCTTTGATGATTTGTACATATTCGATCGGTGGTTTGGTGCCCATCATTGCTTGGCGAAATAATTGTGCACCATGAAGAGCATTCTCAGCAGATTGTATAAGCAATTGAAGAAAGTTGGGTTCTCCTTTTCGACTAAATAAAGAAGTCATATGCGCCTCCAAATGGATCTCATAACCGTTATGAGATAATAATATTTTATTCATTAAATTATAACAATATTTGCATGAATTGCAATCGATCGTATAATATGTTTTTGATTCTTGATTTTCGGTGCATGAAGTTGTACATTTAGAAAAGCTAAACCCATTTATGTCAAGTCGTTGGAGAGAGTGTGTTCATCATGAAAAAAACGTTAATTAAAGAGGGTTTATTTCTAACTCAAGTCGAGAACTCTACGGTAATTGCAGGGTGTATGGTGATTGAAGGAAGTCGAATCGTCTATGTCGGTGAACACATCCCACAGCCTGTATCTACTTATGATGAAGTCATTCATGGACATCATAAACTGTATATGCCTGGTTTAGTAAATACGCATGGACATGCAGCGATGTCGTTGCTTAGGGGATACGGTGATGATATTCCACTGCGTGTGTGGTTAGAAGAAAAAATGTGGCCTATGGAAGCCAAATTCACTGCTAATGATGTATTATGGGGAACGCAGTTATCGATTCTTGAAATGCTCAAAGGAGGCACGACAGCTTTTGTTGATATGTATGATCATATGGATGAAGTCGCATCTGCAGTTGAGCAATCTGGCATTCGAGGATGTCTTGCTCGCGGTGTGATTGGCTTATGCGCCCAGCACATTCAAGATGAAAAGCTTCGAGAAGCGATTGAATTCGCAAAAACATGGCACAATCAAGCATCAGGTCGAATTACGACGATGATGGCTCCTCATGCACCTTATACATGTCCACCTGATTATCTCGTTCGTTTCGTCCAAGCTGCACATGATTTATCATTACCGATTCACACACACGTATCAGAATCAGCGTATGAAGTTCATATGCACCAACAGCAATACGGGATTAGGCCTGTCGCACATTTAGCTGAGCTCGGTGTATTTACTCGTCCTACGCTTGTAGCACACGCTGTACATCTGTCAGATGAAGAACTGCAGCTCCTTGCAACACATCAAGTTCACGTTTCTCATAATCCAGGAAGTAATCTGAAGTTAGCAAGTGGGATTGCTCGCGTTCCTGAGATGTTAGCAGCAGGGATTACGCTTTCCATCGGTACAGATAGTGCAGCTTCAAATAATAATTTAGACATGTTCGAAGAAATTCGTTTGGCAGCTCTGATTCACAAAGGTGTCTCTCATGACCCGACAGTTGTCAGTGCTTCGCAAGCATTAGCGATGGGAACTACGGCTGGTGCAGCATCGATTTGGTTAGCTGAGGTAGGGAATTTGCAAGCTGGCCATAAAGCGGATCTGATTGCGATCAATATTGATCAACCACATTTCATGCCCAGAACCAACTTCGTTTCACACATGGTGTATGCAGCTTCTGCTCACGATGTCGTTGATGTGTGCATTGATGGTCAGTGGGTAGTGAGAAATAGGGAGTGTTTAACTTTGGATGAAGAAAAGATCAAGCGAGAGTTTCAAACATGTTTTGAAGGATTAGTCCGATGAAATGGCGTAAACCTGTGATTATCGGAAGCATCCTATGCACGCTCTTAATTGTGTTATGTATACAGTTATATGTGTATATACACAAAGATGAGTGGATTGCCAAAAGACAATTGATTGATATCGCATTTGCTGAAAGTGAACTGATGCATGTAAACAGATCTACGTATTCATATGGTGAAGAAACACTAGGTATTGTATATGGTGAAGACGAACGTGATGATCCTATGCTAGTGATGATCATGGATCAGAAGGTCGTCGACAGCTTCAGGATTAGTGAACTGTATGCAGAAGAACGCGTGAAGGCTGATGTCCGCACAGCTTACCCCGATGAGATCATTATACGAATTCAACCTAGTAAAAAGAATGGGGCATACGTATGGGAAGTGTATAGTAAGAAAAAGGTTAATCAACAAACGAGCTATGCCTATCATTATTATCATCTAGAAAGCGGTATATATATAGATACATACAAACTCGGCTCAAGATAAGCTGAGTTTTTTGTTGTTCGCGGTTTTCGGGAGGAGTCGTGCATGGGCTTATTTCCAAATCATACTTGCAGGCTTACACATGTTCCTATGCTATACTTTGCGTATATCACAAACCATCTATATGCAGATCGAAGGGAGGGGCTGACTCATGAAATTACGAGTGGTTCCCATCATGTGGAGTGTCGTGATTTCAGTAATTGTCCTATTTGGAGGATGGGTATCCATTCATCGTTACGCGATTGAGCAACCATTCAAGCAATCTGTGTCCGAAATCAACGGCATTGCATCAGCACATATTGATTTTGAACGAGACCAAACATGGGTTGAATTAAACTTATCACAAGAAGCGCCACTTCAAGAGGTTGTACAAATGGTAAGACATGTGGCAAGTTCGAAGCGAGGTGTTGCTCCTGTAGTTGTTGAAGCTCGCAGTCAATCTTCGCAAGCAATAGATGAGTGGTGGTCTCAGGTATTATTTGAGATTGCTCAAGCTATGGAAACGAAACAGTATCGTGACATACCGTTGATTTTGCAGCAGAACAAGTCATCACTTACAGGACTCCATGTCGTTACAGCGATCGATGAAGAATGGGTTTATATTGAGTTGCATCAAGGCCTTGATCATAAATACATCATGCTTCCGCGCATACCTAGCCAATTAGGAGTGTGGCGCAATGAGTAAATATCACAAAGAAGTTCTATTGGGTTTAATTCCGGTGCTGATTGTTTTTTTGATATTTGTCGGTGTTGAAGTGGTTCCATTATTATTTGTGTGTGGCGTAGGTGCACTGGTCCTCTATATGACGCGAGGTAGCCAAGTGCTTGACGGTTTCCGCAAACAACGTACCACCAATCAACGCACGCCATCCTTCTTGAGTTTCGATCAAATTGGCGGGCAAGACAAAGCCAAGCAGGAGTTGATCGAAGCACTTGAATTTCTCGTTCACCACGAGGAAGCGGCTAAGCTTGGGATTCGTCCATTGAAAGGTATTTTGCTTACAGGTCCTCCAGGCACAGGGAAGACGCTGTTAGCCAAAGCAGCAGCACACTATACAGATAGCGTATTCACAGCTGCATCAGGAAGTGAATTTGTTGAAATGTACGTGGGTGTTGGTGCAAGTCGTATCCGTGAGATGTTCACAGAGGTTAAGAAAAGAGCCTCCAAAGAACATAAAGCAAATGCAATCATCTTCATCGATGAGATTGATGTCATCGGTGGCAAACGAGAAGGAGGCCAACAAAAAGAATATGATCAAACGCTTAATCAATTGTTAACGGAGATGGATGGTATGTATGCCAATGAGTCTCCTCGAATTTTTGTGATTGCAGCGACCAATCGCAAAGAAATGCTAGATAGCGCTTTGTTGCGACCAGGACGATTCGATCGACAAATCGAAATCGATCTGCCTCATGTGCAAGGGCGGCTATCGATATTGAAGATTCATCAACAAAACAAACCGCTTGCTACAGATATTTGCTTGCAACAAATCGCTGAACAAACCTATGGATTCTCTGGCGCACAGTTAGAAGCAGTATGTAATGAAGCAGCGATATATGCGTTACGTGATCACCAGTCTCAGATTGAACAGCGACACATGTTATTAGCTATTGATAAAGTGTTGTTAGGTGAACGAACGGATCGGGAAACGAGCTTAGAAGATAAATCACGCGTTGCTTATCATGAATTAGGACATGCCATCGCAGCTGAAGTCTTGCGACCTGGAAGTGTATCTTCGGTGACGATTACACCGCGCGGCAAAGCGCTAGGGTATGTTCGCCACCAGCCAGTAAAGGAACAATATGTGTATACAAAAGTACAGGTAGAGCAGCAAATGATGATTGCACTAGCAGGAGCAACCGCTGAAGAAATGTATTATGGGGGACGAAGTACAGGTTCAACACATGATTTTCTTCAAGTACAGCAAATGGCTCGTCAGCTTATGGATGCTGGACTTACGGAGCTAGGCATTATTGAAAGAGATATGGTGACCAAGAAGCACTTGATGCAAGTTCACCAGACGATGATGGATAAGTTGTTGATGCAAACGAGACAATTACTAGAAAGCCATCGCGCGAGTATGCAATCTGCATTTGTCGCATTGATGCAAGAAGAAGTGTTATCTGGTGAAAAGTTTCGTGAAATGGTGCAATTAACAGAGTCACACGTAGCTCAAGTTCATGGATGATTTCATCTATGAACTTTTTTTAAATGACGATATTTTTTCTATATGCAAGCATGCTACAATAAGAAGGTGAAATTTGTTTTACGATTGGTAAAAATCCATAAATAATCAGGAGAGAAATCGAATCATGATCTTTAAATCAATTGGAGTCGTCGGTGGTGGAACCATGGGACAAGGACTCGCGGAAATGCTAGCACTTCGAGGACTAGATGTGATCCTTATCGAGAAATCAGCAGAAAAACTCCAATATGCACTTGAAATGATCACGATCAGTTTGGAGAAACAAATTGAAAGATGGTCGCTGACTGAGGCAGAGAAAAAAAGCATATTATCCAAAATCAACACATCCATCGATCTTCGAGATGTCCATGCTTGTGAGATGATTATCGAAACCACCAGTGAAGATCTAAACACCAAAAAACATGTATTCTTTCAACTAAATGAAATATGCCCACCATCAACGATCTTAGCAAGCAACACTTCAACATTAAGCTTAACAGAAATTGCTGCAGTTACGACGCATCCCGAACGTGTGATTGGACTTCATTTCCTACATCCTGTTGCCAAAATTGATGTCGTTGAAATTATTCGAGGGCTAAAAACATCGAATGAGACGTTTGAAACGACAAAATCTTTTGTAACGCATACGATTCGCAAAACCGGGATTCAAGTCTATGAATCTCCAGGGTTTATTACCACTCGGTTGATTAGTATTTTGATTAATGAAGCGCTGCATACGCTATCTGAAGGTGTAGCTTCAGCTGAAGATATTGATAGTGCGATGCGAATCGGATATCATTTCCATCATGGTCCACTTGAAATGTGTGATCGCTTTGGATTAGATGCAGTCCAAGCTGCGCTTGAAGAGATGTTTCGTGAATCCGGAGACATCAAATATCGACCTTCGCATTTACTCAAAAAAATGGTACGTGCGGGAACTCTTGGTGTCAAAACAGGTGAAGGGTTTTTTCGATATGATCGAGACGGTGACCGCATATGAGAATCTTAGTCATTAATGCAGGAAGCTCGTCATTAAAATATCAAATGTACGATATGATGGATGAAACAGTACTTGCGCACGGGAAAGTCGAACGCATCGGAATGGATACCGCGATGTTGACACATTCACCTAAAGGAAATCAAGAAATCGTTGAAGTGAGCGTGATTCTCGAACATACCACAGCCATTCGCAAAGTTCTCGAGATTCTCGTCCATCCGAAGCATGGTGTTTTGGAAAAGATGGAAGACATTCAAGCTGTCGGACATCGCGTGGTACATGGAGGAGAATCGTTCAAGAATTCAGTCATTGTCGACGAGCATGTCAAACGAGAAATCATCAAATTATTTGACTTGGCTCCACTTCATAATCCTGCGCACATGCTAGGGATTACAGCTGTAGAAATGAATCTACCTCACGTGCTTCAAGTGGTTGTGTTTGACACTGCTTTTCACCAAACCATGCCCGAAGTCGCTTATCTGTATCCGATTCCGCGAAGCTTGTATCGGAAGCACAAGATTCGACGATACGGGTTTCATGGCACCTCGCATGCATTCGTGTCTCAACGAGCTGCAGCTATGCTACACAAGCCCATCGAACAGCTTAAAATCATATCTTGTCATATTGGCAATGGAGTGAGCTGCGCTGCGATTGTTGGCGGTAAGTCAGTCGATACTTCAATGGGACTTACACCACTTGAAGGTTTGATGATGGGTACTCGAAGTGGGGATATCGATCCTGCAATTGTTCCATTTATTATGGGGAAAGAAGAATTATCAATCAATGAAGTCAATTCGATGTTGAATAAACATAGTGGGCTGATGGCTATTTCTGGAATCGTGGGCGATATGCGGGAAATCGAAGCTGCGATGTTGAGTGGCGATAAACAGGCACAGCTTGCTTTTGATATGTATGTATATCGGTTACGTAAATACATTGGCGCTTACGCTTGTGCCATGAGCGGCATAGATGTACTGATCTTCACTGCAGGGATCGGTGAAAATTCGGTGCAAGTTCGTTCAAAAATATGCGTTGGCTTAAGCTTTATGGGTATAGAGATCGATGAGGGACGCAACTCCATGCATAGCAGTCAAGAGCGGGATATTTCTCGTGAGCATACTAAAGTCAAGGTGCTTGTGATCCCGACGAATGAAGAATGGATCATTGCTAAAGATACATTTGAATGTGTGAAACAGAAGCTTCACGCGGACAATAATAAATAATCGGGGGGATGCCGGTATGAATACGAAGATCAGGATTCAACAACTGCATGAATACAAAGAACAAGCGGTTACGATCGGTTGTTGGTTACACAACAAAAGATCGAGTGGAAAAATACAGTTCCTGCAGTTACGAGACGGTTCTGGGTATGTACAAGGCGTGCTTGTGAAACATGAGGTCCCGCTTGAAGTATGGGATATCGCAACCAGTCTCACACATGAAAGCTCTCTCTATGTTACAGGTATTGTCAAAGAAGATCAACGAAGTAAAAGTGGCGTTGAACTCGTTATTCAACAACTCGAAGTCATCCAAATTGCACAAGAATATCCGATTACGCCCAAAGAGCATGGCGTCGATTTCTTGATGGATCATCGTCATCTGTGGATTCGTGCACCTCGTCAAAGAGCAGTGTTAGTGATACGAGCTAGAATCATTCAAGCGATTCAACATTTTTTTGATGAGCGCGGCTTTCATTTAGTCGATCCTCCAATCCTGACGCCATCTTCGTGTGAAGGCACTTCGAACTTATTTCATACCAAGTATTTCGATGAAGATGCTTACTTGACACAAAGCGGACAACTGTACATGGAAGCCGCTGCCATGGCCTTGGGTCGCGTGTATTCATTTGGCCCCACATTTCGTGCAGAGAAATCAAAAACACGTCGACATCTTATTGAATTTTGGATGATTGAACCCGAGATGGCTTTTGTTGAACATGAAGAGAGTCTACAGATTCAAGAGCAATGCATTACGTATCTTATCCAATCCGTCTTACAAGATTGCCAGCATGAATTAGAGACCTTAGAAAGAGATATAGCTAAACTGGCTTGCATACAAGCGCCGTTTCCGCGTATCAGTTATGATCAAGCAGTAGATATGCTGCATGAAGATGGATTTTCGTTTGTTTGGGGAGAAGATCTCGGAGCACCTCATGAGACGGCGATTGCTCAACATTTCGAGGCACCTGTATTCATCACAAACTACCCTACTACGATAAAAGCGTTCTACATGAAACCTGCACCCGATCGACCCGAAGTTGTGTTGTGTGCAGACTTGATCGCTCCAGAGGGTTATGGTGAAATCATTGGAGGTAGTCAACGGATCGATGATCCCGCTTTGATGGAGCAACGATTTCACGAACATGGTCTGTCTACCGAAGCATACCAGTGGTACTTAGATCTTCGTCATTATGGTTCAGTTCCTCATTCTGGGTTTGGGCTAGGATTAGAACGAACTGTAGCTTGGATATGTGGATTAGATCATGTGCGAGAAACGATACCCTTTCCAAGACTACTTAATCGCTTGTATCCTTAATGGATGTATAGATGAATATGAAGTGAGGTGGATGTACGGATGAAATTAAATGATCGTGAACAAAAGCACCAACAAGCCTTGATTATCGCTGGCATGAAAAATGGGATTGTAGCTGTTCCATACGCATTAGTGAGATGTTATCGTGAATTAAAATTAACTGAATTAGAAGCCATGGTTCTCATTCAGTTGATTGGATTTATGGAGAAAGAGAACAATGATTTCCCTACATTAGATCAATTGCAATCGAGAATGATGGCGGAACCAGATCTCGTCATATCAGCTATTCAAAAACTGATGAAAGACCAGTTTATTTCTATCGATGAAGAAATCGACAATCAAACAGGGATTCGTTATGAACGCTATAACTTACATCAAATGTATGACAAATTAGCGAAAATCATGCTCAATGATATCACGCAGCAACAGCTTTCAACTGTCGTCGCTTCTGAACCCGCATCGAAAAGTAAAGACATCTACTCGATCATCGAAAGAGAATTCGGTCGACCGCTCACACCCATGGAATTGGAGATGATCAGTGGTTGGATGGATGCAGATCATTACAAAGAAGAAATCATTCTTACAGCGTTAAAAGAAGCTGTGTTTGCAGGTAAGCTTCACTTTCGTTACATTGACCGTATTCTTTTGGACTGGTCGCGTAATCAAATCACGAACGCAGAATTGGCGAAGACGTATTCACAAAAATTTCGCCAATCTCGCTGATGGCATACAACGGATTGGCGTGGATTTCGTTTTGGGAACAATACATATCATCATGTATGAAGCATATGCCAACGATACGCATATTCAAACAAAAATTCAAAAGCTTCTAAGTGTTTTTGGGCTTCACTTGTACTTGCTCCCCATGCGTAGACACCGTGTTTACGTAACACGATTCCTGGAATGTGAAGTTGAATACGTTCTTGGATCAGAGGTACAATCTGAGCAATGCTAGCATAATTAGGTAGCACAGGAATTTCGATGCGCGCATCCTCATCCCAAATGTTAAATGCTTTGATTATTTCTACACCTTCAATGGGAATGCTTGATTGCTCTGCGTATAATTCGGAGATGAGATTATTAAATACCGTATGCACATGAAAAATAGCTCTTGCTTGCGTTAACCGATAAATTTCACAATGAATTAACGTTTCTGCAGACGGTTTCAGCGAAGTATGTTCCGTAGCTATGCCATGTTTATTCACGATCAAGAAATCTTCCGCTGTTTGTTGGGACTTATCTTTACCGCTAGCCGTAATGGCAATCACATCATCTTCTGTTCCGAATTCCCCTACACGCATAGAAAGATTACCACTCGTTGCAGGAAACCAACCTTTTGCTGCAAATTCACTTTTGACTTGTCGTAATTGAAAGTAAGCGTGTTGTTTTTCTTCAAGCGAAACTGTGTGACTCATTGTTGATTCATCTCCTCAAGCGCATGAATAATGGTATGGAAGTCTTCAAATGGCGTATATGTCAAGCCAAGGTGAGTGCACAGTTCAATTAAGTAAGATCGAGCAAATCGAGTTTCTACAAGTTGCGCACCAGCAAAGTCAGTCAAACTATCGCCAATGAGGATGCGGTGATACGTGTTGGCATCGTAAGAGCGAATGATGGTTGTCTTGCACATGCCACAATCTTGATCACATTGTGTATCACACGGATGGGGCCATACAATTTCGACATATGGACTCGCGAATGAACTTTGGTTGCAATAAATGTGAGAATGATCGATCGCATAAGGCGCTAAAAGGGGATAAATAAAAAAATCGATTCCTCCCGAAGTAACGAATAGCTCGATATCATGAAGACTACAATAAGTGACAAACTCGTCAAAACCTGTGCGAATGGTTGCTTGTTGGATCGTATAATCGATGATTTCTTGTTTCTCGGACGAAGGTAATAATGCGAACATTGCTCCTACCGCTTGACGAATGGATAGTTGGTTGGCAATCAATTGTTGGACAATGTCTTCCCAACCATCGGGTTGAAACTTATCCATAATCGCTAGAATATTGTCTTGATTGGTGATGGTACCATCAAAATCACAAAAAATGATTTTTTTCTTATTCATGTGGATCCTCTTCATGATGCGTCCCCCCATGCGGTAATGGCTGCTTGTAACTCGCGGTGAGTCGCTGCATATTCAAGTAAACTGATATGATTCTCGGTAGCTTCGATTGCTTGATGGAACGCTATGCCGCCTGCAATTGTTCCTAAAGGATGTCCATGAATACCTCCTCCTGCATTAATCACTACATCTCGACCGAAATCTTGTACGATGCGTGATACCAACCCAGGATGAATGCCTGCTGAAGGCACTGGGAAACATGAGTTCAGATGTCTAGCAAGCTCTGGAGTCGTTAATGCATGCTTGATCGCTATTGTTTCTTCTCTGGGCATAACGACACTTCCATATGCAGATGGGAATAACACAAGATCAGCACCTGCAATGCGCATTAATTTACCTAATAATAGTGACGCAGAGATGCCATGATGAACAGAAGGATACATCATACCTGCAAGTGCAGGATGCGCAACAAGAGGTACTTGAATCTCAGCGTCTGCACTGAGTTCGTGTAGCATGTCAAACCCATAAGCCAATACATTGAACAACAACGCGTTTGCTCCAGCGTTGATTGCTTTTTTGGCTTGACTGGCCAACTTAGATGTTGGTCCTGTCAAGTTGACTGCGTACAATAAGTGTTGTCCGGTTTCTTGTGAAGCTTGCTTAGCGGCTTGCATACAGATCTCGACTCGTTTCTCAATCGGAGTAAGCGGATTCTCAAATAAGATTTCATCGTCTTTGATGAGATCGACTTTTCCTGCTGCTTGAGCGTAGAATTGTTTACGTAAGTCGATTAGATCGTAGCCAATTACAGATTTGAAAATGCTCATCAATAGTGGCCGATGAGGAACGCCGAGCAAGCGCCGAACGCCTCCTATCCCAAACTTAGCTCCAGAGAAATGTGATAAGAAATGATCAGAAAGTTCAAGGTCCATCAACTTAATTCGGCCATCCATCGATAATTTCCCGAATACGGTAACGAGTAGAGCAGGAATATCACAGCTATAATTCAAGTCAGGATAAGCAATTTGTATATCTGCATAGCGCTCTGTCGCTAAAGGATTGGACTGGACATATTCAGGGGGCATGTTCATTTCGCATTCATGGACGTGCACAGCGACGACTTGACCTAGATGTTTCTCCATCTGCTTCTTTTCTAATTCGGGTAGTTCGGTCCATGTCCCAACCGTTAAACCAATAGCAATACTTTGAGCTTTTTTATGAAAATCGCATTTGTTGTCAAAATAACGATACGTAGCTATACAGTAATTGTGCACGATTCATCACATTCCTTTTTCTACTTACTTGATCTCTTTACTTGGTCTCTTTACTTGATCTGCATATCACTCAATTGTTGTCCCATTTCTTTGGATCGGTGCACTGAAGCGAACACGGCTTGCATAATCGATTGTGCGACTTGTTGTTGTTCCATAAGCGCAATTGCAGCTTGGGTGGTTCCGTTAGGTGAAGTTACTTTCTTGCGAAGCATGTCTGGTTCTTCGTTGGTTTGATGAACCATATGACTTGCACCCAAAAATGTCTGTACCGTCAATTGACGTGCTTGCTCAGCTGTGAGTCCGCCATCTATGCCGGCTTGGATCATGGCTTCCATGAAATAGTACACGTAAGCTGGGCCACTTCCAGACAAACCGGTCACCACGTCTAATAAGTGTTCTTCTACAATCGTCACGGTGCCAATCGCTTCACACATCGCTGTAGCTAACTGCTTGTGAGCATCAGACGTATGTGAGCCGAAGCTTACTCCTGTCGCTCCAAGACCGATTGCACTAGATGTATTCGGCATTGTGCGAACAATGGGCATCGGGTGGGGAAAGAACGATGCGATGGTCTGTATGGAGAGTCCTGCGACGACAGATATGATACATTGGTGTGGTTGTAGCCAGGAGCAGAGTTCATTGAGTGCACTCAACGTATCTTTGGGCTTCATACAAAGCACAACAACATCAGCTTGTTGGACGAATGATTTCTTTTGTAAGTCCGCATTTGCGCTTGCTTCAGGTGGTGTTGAAGCAGATGCTAGAGATACCGTGTGCACTAGATATCGTTGTTTAAGCTCATCAAGTCGTTGGACATTCGAGCGATTCATCACATAGAGTTGCTCAGGAAGCGTAGCGTTGCGTTCAATCAAGCCACGTAGGATGGCTTCTGCCATCGAACCTGCTCCGATAAACGTGATTTTAGCTGTAGATAAGAGAAGTGTCATGAGTTCGATAGCTCCTTTGTTTGTAAGTAAAGCGAGTTATTGACGAATTTGACCATTCCCTGTAATGATGTACTTCGTTGAAGTAAGTGCAGGGAGACCCATAGGTCCACGCGCATGCAGCTTCTGTGTACTGATCCCGATTTCTGCGCCGTAGCCAAACTCAAATCCGTCAGTAAAGCGTGTTGAAGCATTATGATATACGGCAGCAGCGTCGACTTCTTGCAAGAATCGTTGCGCGTGAGTAGCATTTTCCGTAATGATACATTCGGAATGCATCGTGCTGTGTGCTTGGATATGAATGAGTGCTTCATGAAGATCACGTACAACTTTGACATTTAAAATATAATCGCCATACTCTGTATCCCAATCAATTTCTTGAGCTACATGCATAGAAGGCACATATGATCTCGCATGCACATCGCCTCTTAACGCCACTCCTGCTTCCGTGAAGCGCTCAGCAAGGAGAAGGAGATGCTGTTCGGCGAATCGCTCATGCACAAGCAAGGTTTCCATAGCATTACACACAGATGGGCGCTGCACCTTAGCGTTCAAAGCAATCGCAATTGCCATATCGAGTTGAGCGCTTTCGTCGATATATGTATGGCATACGCCTGCACCTGTTTCGATCACAGGAATCGTAGCGTTTTGGACGACGCGTTGAATCAACTCATGGCCACCTCGAGGAATAAGGACATCGATGTAACCTTTCGACTTCATCATCTCATCGACAGATACGCGATCTTTACTATAGATCAGTTGAATGGCATCGACAGGGACTTCAGTATGTTGCAAGCATTCTCGAAGGATTTCAACAACTCGCTGATTGGTGTGAAGTGCTGCAGAACCTCCGCGCAGGATCACTGCATTTCCTGTCTTCAAACATAAACCTGCTGCATCTACAGTGACATTGGGTCTTGCTTCATAGATGATTCCGATTACACCGATCGGCACGCGCAGTTGTATAATATGCAACCCATTCGGGCGAGTAATATCATTGAGTTGTTCGCCAATCGGATCCGTAAGTGTAACCATGTGCTGCAAACCTTGTGCGATAGCTGCAATTCGTTGTGGGTTAAGAGCAAGTCGGTCAAGTAAAGCTTTACTTAATCCTTCAGATTGGCCTGTGCGCAAATCCATCGCATTCGCTTGCAAGATCTCATCTTGATGCGTGTCAAGTGCTTCAGCCATCACTAGCAAAGCTTGGTTTTTTTGATCCGTTGTGAGGAGTGACATCTGCCTTGCTGCGGCTTTCGCTCGGACCGCTTTATCATATACTTCACTCATGGATGATCTTCCTTTCGGATTGGATTGTTTGTAGGTCTGGGTGATGTCTCAGGTACCCATTCATCTCGATGTATGGCTTCGATGCGTGTGACTTCGATTCTACGCTTGACTTCTATAGAAGAAAGCCCTGCAATGGCTTGCAATTGCCATGACGTATAATTGACAACACCTCGACCAATCAATGCTTGCTCTAGTGAGACGACTTCGACTACATCGCCAGGGTGGAACTCACCTTCAACGCTGCTAATTCCTGCAGGAAGTAAGCTCTTCCCTTGTTCGAGCAAAGCATCAACTGCACCATCATCAACGATTATTTTACCTTGTGGCAAAGAATGATAAGCAACCCATTGTTTCTTCATGGATAAGTTATTCATCGTCGTATCGAAGTAAGTTCCTTTGCCTTGGCCTTGCACAGCAAGCTGTAAATCATTAAGTTCGATGACACGCCCAACAAACACAGGGACGCCTCCTCTTACCGCGATGCGAGCAGCTTCCAACTTCGAACGCATGCCACCTGTACCTACAGCGCTTCCAGCTCCACCTGCAATGGCATACAATTCATCGTTGAATTGTTCAACACGAGCAATCCGAGTAGCTAACGAATCTTTTCGTGGATCAGCTGTATATAAGCCGTCTGTGTCGGTAATAATTATAAGTTGATGTGCTTTGGTTAAATTGGCAACAAGTGCAGACAGTTTATCATTGTCGCCAAATTTCAATTCATCAACAGAAACGGTATCATTTTCATTAATGATCGGAATGATGCCACAACGTAACAACTCTTCCATCGTCGCTAATGCATGGCTGAATCGAGTTCGGTTCGAAAAATCATATCGTGTCAACAGAATTTGTGCAACACCAAGACCGTGCTTGGCAAAAGCTTCATGATAAGCTTGCATCAAGATCGCTTGACCAACAGCAGCAGCAGCGCTTTTCTTATAGAGCTGATGAGGTCTTTCTTTGTAACCTAAAGTTGTAAATCCCGCTGCGATTGCAGCTGAAGTCACAAGAATCAAACGCACACCTGATTGATGCAAAGAGGCGATCTCAGCTGCGTAAAATTGAAGTTGCTCGCGGCTCATTTCCCCTGACCCCGATGTTAAAGAACTACTACCGATTTTCACAACAATCAGCGACTGCATGGAAGCTATCTTCCTTTCACCAGACCATCTCAATAACTTATCAAACCTACATACAATGAATTAAAAAAACTTTCGTCCTTCGAGGACGAAAGCGAATACTTCCGTGGTAACACCTTCACTATGATGCAACATCAGCATCTCACTGAGGTTCCCCAAAAACAGCAGTTCATTGTATAACTCATCGTTATCCGGTTAAGCCTGAGATCCCCATGAATATATACATTTTTTTCAAGAATAGCATGGAGGAAGAGCTTTTGTAAAGTCGCTCATTCATGACGGTGCATGTCAGGAATTGGATCAACTTTTCAACATGGAACCGGAAATAGATTAAGCTTCCCAATTCGTGCTACAGCTTCACGCAATCGGTCTTCACTGGCCAGTAATCCGATGCGAACATAACCTTCGCCACATGCACCAAAACCTATGCCTGGTGCTACAACGACATGCGCTTCATGAAGCAGGAGATCTGCAAAACGCTGTGAAGTGAAACCTGCAGGTACAGGTAACCATGTAAAAAAAGACCCTTCGGAAGGTTGTGCATGCCAACCGATCGAAGATAGTGCTGCGAATAATGCATTTCGCCTGTTTTCGTACATTGCAGTCAACTCATGTACACATCGTTGGGAACTGGTTAATGCAGTAGCAGCAGCAACTTGAATCCCACCAAATAATGAACAGTAATAATGATCTTGCAGGAGATTAAGCAATCGAATGACTTCGCGATTCCCCAAAGCAAAGCCGACTCGCCAACCAGCCATATTATAGCTTTTGGATAATGTATAGAATTCTACACCGACTTCTTTGGCACCAGGTATCTGCAAAAAGCTAAGTGGACGCAACCCATCGAAGCCAATCGTTCCATAAGCAAAGTCACTGGCGACGACGATCTGGTGTTGCGCAGCAAATGCAATGGTTTCTTCATAGAATGAAGCGGAAGCTGTCACACCAATCGGGTTATTGGGATAATTGAGAAACATGAGTTTCGCTTGTCGCACATCTTCTGCTTGTAAATCCGCATATACAGGCAAATAACGGTTCTCTGGAAGTAAAGGCATGTGCACCATTCTCCCACCAGCTAAAGCAATTCCTGACCAATAATCGGGATAGCCAGGATCGGGAACAAGACAGACATCTCCGGGGTTCAGTAAACACTGGCTAATTTCAACTAGACCTGTTTTGGCTCCAAACAATATACTTACTTCCGTATCAGGGTCTAACTCCACAGCGTAATCTTCGAAATAGCGATGTGCAATGGCTTCTTTGAGAAACCGATAGCCACTGAAAGGCGAGTAACCATGATATGTCGAATCCGCAGCTGCTTCTTGCAATGCTTGTACAATATGAGTAGGCGTGGGTTGATCAGGATTGCCTTGACCCAGATTGATGACATCATGACCGAGAGAGACTTGCTCACGTGCTTTTTGTGTTAATGTTGCAAAAAACTGCTGAGGCAAACGATGAATGACATCAGCAGGTTGGATAGGGAAATTTCGGAAAGGGAAGTTGTGTGTTGCCAATTTATTCACGCTCCGTTCATCACAAATCACATTGCAATTAATGTATCATGATTTATATCTACTGTATAGTTAAGCATCAGGTATCTTCATGATTGTACTTTCGCATGAATTCGTCTAGAATTTATATATATCGCATATACATGAAATTCAATACCCCTATACTGAACTGGAGGAGATCTCCTTGAATGAACGAGCGTATACCTTATCGTTGTTACAGATGAATATTCAGATCGGCGAACCTGATGTGAATTACAAGAAACTTGATGATTTGATGCAGCAAGCGATGAAGCAAGAACCTCGACCTGATGTAATTATGTTCCCTGAATTGTGGAATACTGGCTATGCCCTTGAACACGTGCGCGATATCGCAGACCGAGATGGAGAGCGCACGATTGCTACTTTATCAGCATTCGCACGCCAACATCGAGTCAATATTGTTGCGGGATCGATTGCTGATTTGCAAGCAGATCACATGTACAATCAGATCTATGTGTTTAATCGATCTGGTGAAGTGATCTCCACGTATTCCAAAATCCATCTATTTCGCTTGATGGATGAAGAGAAATATCTCACGAGTGGGCAGCGACTCGGCGCGATGCACATCGATGAATTCCCATCAGCGATGATGATCTGTTATGACATCCGATTCCCGGAGCTTTCACGTAAGCTCGCACTAGGTGGAGCGAAGATTTTGTATGTTCCGGCCCAGTGGCCTCATCCGCGACTGCACCATTGGCGCACATTATTGATGGCTAGAGCGATTGAGAATCAAATGTACGTGATTGCTTGTAATCGTGTAGGAGAAAGCAAAGGCGCTTCGTTTTTTGGTCACTCGCTAGTGATTAATCCTTGGGGTGAAATCCTTGCTGAAGGAAGCGAAGAAGAAGAAATCTTACAAGCAACGATTGATCTTGATCTCGTGGACCGTGTTCGTAGCTCGATACCTGTATTTGAAGATCGTAAGCCTCATTTATATGAATAATTCAACAGCGGCTATACGTCGTGATGTGTTGATTGATTTTTGGGTGAAGATTAGGTAAAATAAAAAGAAATCTACATAGGTCGACTATGATGAACAGAAGTACTTGTGAATGGTCATGAACAGCGATCTGAGTATAGTGGAAGCTCAGACATGATGTACAAGGAAAGGCAGTTCGGAGTCGGTGTACGAAAAGTGGATGTGTGATGCTACACATCAAGTAGGGTGGAACCGCGGGTGCAACAGCTCTCGTCCCTAGGTATGAGGACATACCTGGTGATGGAGAGCTTTTTTTGTATTTACAAGGTGATATGAAGTCGAAAAGGAGAATGCTTGCATGAGTAAGTCGATGGAACAAATTGTAGCGCTTGCGAAACACAGAGGATTTATATTTCCTGGATCTGAGGTTTATGGAGGTTTAGCGAACACTTGGGACTATGGTCCATTAGGTGTCGAGTTGAAAAATAACATCAAACGTGCTTGGTGGAAAAAATTCATTCAAGAATCTACGCACAATGTGGGACTCGATGCTGCGATTTTGATGAACCCGCAAGTATGGGTAGCTTCTGGACATGTAGGGAATTTCAATGATCCAATGATTGATTGCAGACAATGCAAAGCACGTCATCGTGCTGACAAATTGATCGAAAGCAAACTAGGCGACGAAGGGATCGAAATTGTTGTAGATGGCATGAGTTTCGATCAAATGAAACAGCTCATTGCCGATCACCAGATCGTGTGTCCGGATTGCCAAAGCAATGATTTCACAGAAATCCGTCAGTTCAATTTGATGTTCAAGACATTTCAAGGTGTTACAGAATCAAGCACAAGCACGGTGTATTTACGACCTGAAACAGCACAAGGAATTTTCGTGAATTTCAAAAATGTACAACGCACAATGCGCAAAAAAGTACCGTTTGGTATTGGCCAAATCGGCAAAAGCTTTCGTAATGAAATTACACCCGGGAATTTCACATTCCGCACACGTGAATTTGAGCAGATGGAACTTGAATTTTTTTGTAAGCCTGGTGAAGACTTAGCGTGGTTTGCCCATTGGCGTCAATTTTGTCATCAATGGTTGTTGAATTTACGTATGGACTCAGCGAATATTCGATTGCGAGATCATTCAGAGGATGAATTATCTCATTATTCCAATGCAACGACAGACATTGAGTATAAGTTTCCTTTTGGTTGGGGAGAACTTTGGGGAATTGCTGACCGAACTGACTATGATCTCAAACAACATATGGCGCATTCAGGTGAAGATTTCCATTATCTAGATCCGGAGACGCAAGAGAAATATGTTGCCTATTGCATTGAACCTTCCTTGGGAGCAGATCGCGTCACACTTGCTTTTTTTATCGATGCATATGAAGAGCAGCAGTTAGAGAATGAAGAACAACGCACAGTGTTGCATTTTCATCCTGCACTTGCACCAATCAAAGCAGCGATATTCCCACTGTCAAAGAAGCTGTCTGAAGGAGCAACGAAGATATTCTCTGATTTATCGAGATATATGATGGTAGATTACGATGAGTCAGGTTCGATTGGCAAGCGATACCGTCGTCACGATGAAATTGGTACGCCTTATTGTATTACGTATGATTTCGAATCGGAGACAGATGGTCAAGTTACTGTTCGCGATCGCGACACGATGGAGCAAGTGCGAATGCCGATTGAACAATTGAAAGCATTTATCGAAGAGAAATTACAATTTTAGTCGAAGCACATCGTCAATTTCAATGGATACTTGATTGTGATCAGCGTCAAAGCATCAAATCACAAAATCCAGCACCTCGCTAAATGGCAGATAAGGTGAAGGTATAGCTGGAGCATTAGCTCTCATTTGGACATATAGCACGGGTTGCTGCTTGTCGTTCGTGAACTGAAAGATCGCCTTTCTTGAGATATCTATGCATTCGCCTTGTTCGATCGTTGAGCGAGAAGTCTCATACACATAGCTGTGTTCATGGAGTTCATATTGAATGCAAGTAAGCTCTCCTGCTATCACGATGACACAACCTGGTGCTTGATCTGACCGATCTATTGTTGTAGACTGATCGGTTCTCAGCTGTCTTCGGGTGATTTCCCAATCGCTCCATCCATCGTGGTGATGTGTGTGATACGTGCAAGGAGTCTCTTCTTCTTGCCATGCGTTGGTGGTGTATTGTTCATGTGCAATTGCATGGAGATATGTGCTCAGTTGAATAGGTGTTCGTATAGGGCTTCCGATTGTCGTCGATGGTTCTTCTACGAGTAGTTGTCGTTTCATCTGATTCCTCCTCAGGTATATCTAAGGTAATGAGGTACCTTCTATCCTATGTATCGCGCATAGCATAGGTGCTTGCCCATTTATCGATTTCTTGTAGTGGAAAGAGCATCTGCGACTTTTTTCATCGTTTGCATAAATGCTTCAGCAGCTTTTGACATGTAGCGTCCTTTTTTGTAAGCCATGACGAGCGTACGCGTCGGTCGAGTATCGATTTGCAGGTATACAGGTGCATAACTACTGTCGTTTCGTTCGGCAATGAAATAAGGAACAAAAGCAATGCCCATCCCTGCAGCGACAAGGGATTGAATCGTCTCCATATTGCTTGATTCGAACACGATCTGTGGCATAAATCCCGCTTCAATACATAGATCAAGTGTCAGCTGTTGAAAGCCCAATCCTTTCTTCAAGGAAATAAAAGCTTCTTGTGCAAGCATAGCAAGCGATATGGCGTTTTGCGATTGAGCAAGTGGATGATGAGGTGGAACAGCGAGTACGATTTCTTCTTGAAGCAATACTTCATAATTTAAGCCGTTAACCCGCAGTGGCAATGACAGCAAACTGATATCGGTCTGGCCCTGGCTAGTGATCGTTTCTAAGTGAGAAGATGTTTCTTCGATCAGTGTAATTTCAATCTCTGGATATGCAGTTTGAAATGCAGGCACGACTCTGGGGAGGATCGTGGCTCCTGTCATCGGCATACTGCCCACAACCAGACGTCCTTTTTTGATTTGTGAAATATCTTCCATTTCCTGCTTGAGTTGCTCGACCAAATCAAGAATCACTTGTGATTTTTTCACAAATAACTCCCCAGCTTGTGTCAGTTCGACATGGCTCGTACTGCGTTGAAACAGAATTATATCGATTTCCTTTTCTAATTTAGCAATTTGCTGACTCAAGGAAGGTTGAGCGATATGCAGCTTCTCTGCTGCTCTGGAAAAACTTCGTTCTAAAGCGATTTGCACCGTGTATTGCAGTTGACGAAATTCCATAGTTCTCAGCTCCATTCAATTCGTGATTAGTTTATAGGTAAAACCTATTATACTTATAGTTATTATATCTTTGAACAATGAACATAGAAATGCTATGATACATTTATTCAATAAAAGTTAAGTAAATGAAATATGAAGAGGTGAACGTTATGAGTAAACAAACCATGTTCGAAAAAATTTGGAATCAACATGTCATTCAACAAGAAGATAACAAACCATCTATCATTTATATCGATTTGCATCTGGTTCATGAAGTAACCTCTCCTCAAGCATTTGAAGGACTCCGTATAGGTAAAAGAAAAGTTCGCAGACCCGACTTAACTTTTGCGACGATGGACCATAATGTACCGACACAAGACCGATTTAATATTCAAGATCCGATCTCTAAGCAACAAATCGACACACTTGCCCAAAATTGTAAGGACTTTGGTGTGACCTTGTTTGATCTCTATAGTCTTGACCAAGGTGTCGTTCACGTGATGGGACCTGAGTTAGGATTGACTCATCCAGGAAAGACCATCGTTTGTGGAGATAGCCACACGTCTACACATGGAGCGTTTGGTGCACTTGCTTTTGGCATTGGCACAAGTGAAGTCGAACATGTATTAGCTACACAAACACTTCAACAATCTAAGCCCAAAACAATGGAAGTTCGTGTGAGTGGCGCTTTACAAGTAGGTGTCACAGCTAAAGATTTGATTCTGGGGATTATCGCCAAATACGGTACGGATTTCGCTACCGGATACGTCATCGAATACACAGGAGAAGCCATTCGCCAGTTATCGATGGAAGAACGAATGACTGTGTGCAATATGTCGATCGAAGCAGGAGCACGAGCAGGATTGATCGCACCGGATGATACGACATTCAATTACTTAAAGGATCGCAAATATGTTCCAGCAGGAAAAGCATATGCAAAAGCTGTAGCAGAGTGGAAGAAGCTAGTGACAGATGTAGGCGCAACGTATGATCGACTTGTTGATTTCGATGCACAATCATTAATTCCACAAGTTACCTGGGGGACTAGTCCGGGTATGGGTACTACGATTGATGCAAGAGTGCCAGATCCACATCATTTCTCCACAGAAAACGAGCGTAAAGCTGCAGAAAAAGCACTTGAATATATGGGACTTACACCAGGTACGTTAATGACCGATTTGACACTCGATTACGTGTTTATTGGGTCTTGTACGAATGGTCGTATCGAGGATTTACGTGCTGCAGCAGCTGTCGCTCGAGGTTATCACGTGGCATCTACTGTCACAGCGATTGTTGTACCTGGATCAGGCCGTGTGAAAATTCAAGCTGAACAAGAAGGGTTAGATCAGGTTTTTATAGAAGCGGGTTTTGAATGGCGCGATGCAGGATGTAGTATGTGTCTTGCGATGAATCCGGATGTATTACAACCAGGTCAACGCTGTGCATCTACATCGAATCGTAACTTTGAAGGTCGACAAGGGCGTGGTGGCCGAACACATCTGGTTTCACCAGCGATGGCTGCTGCTGCTGCGATATCTGGACACTTTGTCGATGTTCGCGATTGGGAATTAAAAGCGTATCAACAAGCATAACTCTTATAACAAAGGAGAAATCGTTCATGGAAGCATTTCGTAAACATACAGGACGTGTAGGGCCTGTTGATCGTGTGAATGTAGATACAGATGCTATTATTCCTAAGCAATTTCTGAAAAGAATTGAACGCACGGGATTTGGACAATTCTTATTTTTTGAATGGCGATTTGATCAAAGCGGACAAGTCATTGAACAATTCAGCTTGAATCAACCGCAGTATCAGGGAGCCTCGATCTTGCTTTCTCGAGCTAACTTCGGATGCGGTTCATCTCGAGAACATGCACCTTGGGCGATTCAAGATTACGGATTCAAAGTCATCATTGCTCCGTCCTATGCAGATATTTTTTATAATAATTGTTTCAAGAATGGCATATTACCGATTCAGTTGTCCGAGGAACAAGTGGAAGAACTATTTCAGCGAACACTTAAGCATCCTGGTTATCTATTACATGTTGACCTCGAACTCAATCAACTGACGGATGAATTCGGGTTGCACATTGCATTCGAACAAGACGAGCATCGCAGACAATTCCTGCTTCAGGGACTTGATGACATCGGGCTAACACTTAAACATGTAGACAAAATCACAGCTTACGAACAGAAACATCAAGCGCGTCTCGCGTATTCGGTATCCACAATATAAACGCAACAAGTGAGAATCACAACCTGTACACACAATTCAAGCTGTAAGAGAATGTCACCATTCTCTTACAGCTTTTTTCGTGTTGGAAACATTTGATTCCTTACATCAGCTACACGCACAGCAACTATTAAACTATTTATACGTTATAAACATATAATATATTTAAATTAATTATGAAAATATATATATTTTATTGATTCAGTGCTTTAAATAACATAAAATAATAAGTAGTCATTGATAGAGTTATTATTATTTTATCAATCACAGGAGGAATTATGAATTTCAGACGGATGATCGTATCGATATGCATATTATTTATTATTACTTTCACAACACATACAGAATCAGCTGGAGATGCAACGATCCAACTGTTCATGAACGATAAGCAACTTGAATCTGAAGTTCCACCAATGATCATGAAGGGCAACACACTCGTACCCG
>CAMCVV010000028.1 GCA_945881905.1 Paenibacillus alvei | reverse complement strand
TGAAAGCGCAGATTGTTCATTACCTAGCACACCAGGTAGAAGTCTGACGACTGAGTCAATAACAACCATCGCTGGAATTTCTCCACCCATCAATACATAATCACCAATGGAGATTTCATCTGTAACGATATGTTGGCGAATTCGTTCATCGTATCCTTCGTAATGTCCGCAAATAAAAACAAGATGTTGTTCCACAGATAACTCTTCTGCTTTTCGTTGTGTATAAGGTTCGCCTTGTGGACATAACAAAATAATTCGAGGAGGAGAACTGAACTCCGTGTGATTTGAATCGTCATTTCTTTGTTGAATCACGTGTTCAATTGCTTCATAGATCGGTTCAACTTTCAGTACCATCCCTCCACCACCACCATAAGGCGCATCATCTACGGTGTGATGTTTAGAAGTAGCGAAATCCCGAAAGTTAATGGTGTTAACTTTCACTAAACCTTTGGCTTGCGCCTTACCAAGTATACTCGCACTCAATACACCTTCAAACATAGCTGGAAATAAAGTAAGTACATCAATTCTCATTCTTCTATAAGACCTTCCATCACTTGAATTATCACTCGTTTGTTGTGGATATCTATATGTTTCACGACGTCATCAATGACAGGAATAAGGATGTCTTTCTTCCCGGAGCGATGGACGACCCATACATCATTAGCACCTGGAGATAAGATTTCGGTGATGTGACCTAATTCATGGTGATCATCCGTAACCACAGTACAGCCCATAATCTGATGATAATAGTACTGCCCTTCTTGCAGAGACTGCTGCGAAGAAGCGTCCATCTTTAATAAACATCCTTTGTATTGTTCTACTTGATTGATGTTTGTAAACTGCTTGAACCTTATGACAACCATATCTTTTTGGAATCGGGACGATTCAACTTCGACCGACATCTGCTTCTCTTGGGCATCTACAATCACTAACTGGCTACCTGTATGAAACCGCTCCGGAAAATGCGTTTCTACTTTCACTTTTAGCTCACCGCGAATGCCATGTGTATTGACAATTTTACCTACGATGTATAAGGGTTGGCTCATGGGCAACTATACGATCCTTCCTCTTTAAACGATTTGCTTTATCATGTCAGATGTAGCTCTGATCAGATATGAAGATATAAGGTTAGGAAAATAACCTAACCTTATATCTTCATATGCGTTACCTGTGCATAACTCAATCGGTTTCGTTCATCATGATTTATTGACAACAGGACTGCGTTCTATTTCCAACTTGATCCGCTTGGTTTCTTTCACAGATAAAGAAGTTAATAGGATACGAAGCGAATTGATTGTTTTGCCTTGCTTACCGATCATTTTCCCTACATCTAGAGGATGAACGGTAAGCACATATTCAATCATATTGCCATTCTCTGTACAACTCACATGAACGTCTTCAGGATGATCGACAAGAGCTCTAGCGATGTAGCTAATAAGTTCCTTCATGAACATACCCTCCGAATTCGAAAGACTTACTTCTGGTATTTGAATTCGTGAAACTTCTTCATAACTCCTGCATTACTTAATAAACTGCGCACTGTATCCGAAGGAAGAGCTCCTGTCTTCAGCCACTTCAATGCTTTTTCTTCATCAATCGTAACTGTTGCAGGATCGGTTAACGGATTATACGTGCCAATTTCTTCAATGAATCGTCCATCTCGAGGAGAACGAGAATCTGATACTACAAGACGATAAAATGGACTTTTATGAGCGCCCATGCGTTTTAAACGTATACGTACTGCCAACTAAATCACCTCCCTCTTCAATTTGTTGTCTAATTTGATTATCGAATCAAAATGGGAATTTAAAGTTTTTGCCTAGCTTTTTCATGGCTTTGTTATTGCTTGATCCACCCATCATCCCTGAAAATTGCTTCATCATTTTTTTCATATCTTCGAATTGTTTGATAAAACGATTTACTTCTTGAATTGAATTGCCACTACCTAGTGCAATACGCTTACGACGACTTGAATTCAGTAACTCCGGTTGTTGTTTTTCTTGCTTGGTCATGGATTTAACAATCGCTTCTACTTTTGCAATGTGTTTATCATCAATTTGTAATTGACCCATGCCTTTCATTTTATTCGCACCTGGCATCATACCTAGAATTTGATCCAAAGGACCCATTCGCTTCACTTGATCCATTTGCACTAGGAAATCTTCGAAGTTGAATTCCGCTTGTCGCATTTTGCGTTCGATTTCTTTGGCTTGAGTCACATCGATCGTAGATTGAGCTTTTTCAATGAGAGTTAGCATATCTCCCATACCAAGTATCCGTGAAGCCATTCGCTCTGGATGAAAGGGTTCGATCGCATCTAATTTCTCACCAATGGAAGCGAACTTAATTGGGCAACCCGTAACTGCTTTTACAGATATCGCTGCTCCTCCACGTGTATCTCCATCTAACTTTGTCAAGATGACACCTGTAAGTTGTAATTGTTGATGAAAGCTTTCGGCAACTTGAACCGCATCTTGACCTGTCATTGCATCGACCACAAGTAGGATTTCATCAGCTTCTATCGCAGATCGTATCTGCGTGAGTTCATCCATCAATTGTTCATCGATATGTAGACGTCCTGCAGTATCAACAATGACATAATCATGGTTGTGTTCTTTGGCATGCAGGATTCCGCGTTTAGCGATGTCCACAGGGTTGATTTGATCGCCGAGCGTAAATACAGGCACTTGAATTTGTTCACCTAGAACTTGAAGCTGTTTGATTGCTGCAGGTCGATAAATATCACAAGCAATGAGCAGTGGTTTGTGATTATCTTTCTGCAACCATTTCGCTAACTTAGCGGAAGTCGTTGTTTTTCCTGCACCTTGAAGACCTACTAACATAATTATCGTTGGCTGACGATGGGATTTGATTAATTTCGTCTGTGTCCCACCCATAAGTGAAGTAAGCTCTTTGTTAACAATATCTATAACAACCATGCCTGGCGTGAAACTTTTCATCACGTCAGCACCAATCGCTTTATCTTTGACTTGTGCAATAAATTCCTTAACTACTTTAAAATTCACATCAGCTTCAAGTAGCGCAAGCCTGACTTCTCGCAGAGCTTGATTCACATCGTCTTCTGTTAATTTACCTTTTCCGCGCAACTTTTGGAACACCGCTTGCAATCGGTCCGACAAACTTTCAAATGCCATGAGCTCACCTCCACAAAAAGCACTAATCTATAGATAACATCATGTCTACGAGTAGAGTGATATCTTCTGAATCCGAAATACGAAGGGATTGCGTAAGCACCGTGATCTGAGCATGTAAGCCGATGCGTTCATGATGTTTAGCTACTAGACGCAAGATGCGTTCGTACTCTTCTAACAATGATTCTGCACGTTTGAGATGTTCATTAATCGCTTGTCGACTAATCCCGAAGTTTTGTGCTATTTCGGATAAAGAATAATCATCATGATAATAGAATTGAATAAACTGTTGTTGTTTGTCCGTAAGTAACTGACCATAATAATCAAATAATTCATTGATTCGATGTTTCTTATCAAGCATTAATTGTTCTTTCACGGGATGCTCACCTCCGAGTGTTACCCTGCCTCTAGCGTAAGACTTCACTTATCATAATAGAAGATAAGATAGATGTCAAGGTAATTCACTTGTCAGCATCAAAATATTCAGGCATCGCGATTATTCTTCGCTAGTTGCTTTGTTAGTAGCGTCCTCTTGTAACCAATCCCCAAAAATGGCATGTACGAATTGCTCTGCTTCAAAAGGAGCAAAGTCTTCTTTTTGCTCTCCGAGTCCAACAAATTTAACTGGAATGTGTAATTCTTGATTGATTCCGATCACGATTCCTCCCTTAGCCGTACCATCGAGTTTCGTTAAGATCATCCCTGTTACATTGGTTTTTTCTGCAAATAGTTTAGCTTGACTTAGCGCATTCTGACCCGTTGTCGCATCGAGTACCAACAATACTTCCTGAGGAGCATCGGGTACCTCCCGTTGGATAACTCGAAATATTTTGTGTAATTCCTCCATTAAATTCACTTTATTCTGCAATCTACCCGCTGTATCACATAGTAAGATATCTACCTGTCGGTGTTTGGCTGCTTGTAAAGCATCGTATATCACTGCTGCAGGATCTGATCCTTCATGTTGCTTAATGACATCTACACCAGTCCGCTTTCCCCAGACTTCTAATTGATCAATCGCTCCCGCACGGAATGTATCTCCTGCAGCAATCAATACTTTCTTTCCTTGGAGTTTGAGATAGTAAGCTAATTTGCCAATAGAAGTTGTTTTGCCAACACCGTTGACACCTACGATTAATATTACCGTTAAACCTTGTTCAGCGATGTGTAGTGAAGTCGACGAAGTATGAAGTAAGCCAAGCAGCTTTTGAATTATAATCGGTTTAAGCTCATTTGGATTCTCGATGCGATTTTTCTTTGTTTCTGTGCGCAGTTCATCGATCAGCTTCATTGTAGATTTCACACCGATATCAGCACTGATGAGTATTTCTTCTAATTCATCATAAAAATCATCATTAATCCGTGAATAACGATTAAACAAGTCGTCCATCCGGTCCGTGAAAGCTTCTTTGGTTTTCTGTAAACCTTGTTTAAATGTTTTGGTCACCGACTCGGCAGTATGTGTAATGTTTTCAATTATTTTTTTGAAAAAACTCATGTAATCCTCCTAAAATACAATCACAGGTCATACGTATGATCATAATACTTCTAGATAATTTTCAAGTTTTACTGCTACAAGCTTCGATACACCATCATCTTCCATCGTAACGCCATAAAGCACATTTGCTTCTTCCATAGTTCCTTTGCGGTGAGTGACTACAATAAATTGTGTTTTGGCAGAAAATTCTTTGAGATAGTTAGCAAATCGAGATACGTTCGTTTCATCGAGTGCTGCTTCAACTTCATCAAGAACACAGAACGGTACTGGCTTAACATGCAATATCGAAAACAATAATGCAATCGCTGTAAGTGCTCGCTCTCCACCTGATAATAACTGTAGATTTTGCAGTTTTTTGCCTGGAGGTTGTGCAATAATTTCAACGCCGGTATCTAATAAATTCTCGGGATCTGATAAAATCAAGTCAGCATGACCGCCACCGAATAACTTCGAGAATACATGGTCAAAATGGGAGCGGATTTCTTCGAAAGTCGCTTTGAACTTCTTCGACATTTCGATGTCCATTTCATGAATAACTTGATATAAAGCTGTTTTTGCATCAACGAGATCATTTTGTTGGTGGAATAAGAAGTTATATCTTTCTGATACACGTGTATATTCATCAATCGCGCCTAGGTTGACATCGCCTAATCCATGAATTTCTTTTTTTAATTCTTTGACAAGCTGTTGCGTGCTGTGAATATCTGCTGGCACCGGATAACGGACTTTCGCTAATTCATAGCTTAATTCATACTCTTCAGATAGTTTTTTGAGTAATGTTTCTAGTTCAACATCAAGACGTGTGAAGTTCACATCAATTTTATGGATTTGTTCTTCAATTTTCTTTAATTCGCTGCGATACGTTCGTGTTTCGTTTTCTTCAGTAACATTTTTTTGCATCGATAGTGTACGTTCTGCTTTTTTGAAATCCGTTCGTTCCACACATTGCTGTTTACGTATTTTCAAGTCGTTGAGAAGTTCAATTTGTTGCATGCTTTCTGAATCTTGATGACTCATGTCTTCATCGATCTTCTGTAAAGCTTCGCGATGAATATCGAGCTCCTCAACCATCTGATCTGCATCTTGATGAAGCCGCGTTTGTTGGTCGTTCAAAGATAGCTTCTCTTGTGTGATCGCGGCAACCTGCACTTTAATTTCTGTGAGTTGCGATTGAATTTCTTCTTTTTCTGTTTCACTTAATTTTCGAGTTTGTTCAGCTTCACGGATCGCTTGTTGCATGATGTCTTCTTCTTGCAAGCATTGTTCAAGTGAAAGCTCGGATTCATGTTTTTTGGCAAGCACTTCCTCTTCTTCGGCATCTACAACGATACGGTCTTGGGTGTGTGTGCCAAGTAACTGTTGTGCTTTGTGTTCCTGGATTTCAAGAGATTCGAGCTGCGTTCGAATTTGTTGTTCTTCAATTCGTTTTGCTTCTCCGCTTTGTCTCAGTTGCTCGAGCTCGGTTGCCATGCGTTTGATTTCCTGCTGATTCGTCTGTTGCGTCGCTAGGCATGTCGTCAATTCTTGATTCGAAGTGTGGATCGCTTCATCGAGCTCTGTTAATTGTCGTTGACGGCTTAATAAACCACTGCCTTTTCTTTGGATACTCCCACCCGTCATAGCTCCACCGGGATTGACTACATCTCCATCTAATGTGACGACTCGATAGCGAAACTGTACCTTGGCAGCTAGATGATTAGCTTCTTCTAACGTTTTTGCGATAATCACTTGACCTAACAAATGAGCAAATACATCTCGATAATTGCTTGTATAGGTGATCAGATCTTTCGCAATACCAACAAAGCCTGAAGCAGAGTTAAGTGTACGTAATTCTTGTTCTGTAACCATTCGACCTTTCATCACGTCCATAGGCAAGAACGTTGCTCTCCCTAATTGTCGTTGTTTTAAATAAGCAATCGCTACTCGAGCAGATGCTTCCGTATCGATTATGACGTTTTGTAATGCTGCACCAAGTGAAGTCTCGATCGCGAGTTCTAAATGTGCAGGTACACTGATCAATTCAGCAACTGCACCATGTATGCCTTTTAGCGTTTGATTATGGTTAGCTTTCAGTACTTCTTTAACCCCTTGGACAAAACCATCAAAATCCTCCATCATTTCTTTGATTGTATCTCGTCGAGATGTGAAAGACCCCATTTGTTGCTCTATTTTTCTAATCGAAGATTGGATGTCCTGTTGGTTCGTTTGTGTTCGCTCATAGTGTTGAACGAGTTGTAGATATTGATTGCGTATCGTATCGATTTCAGTAACAGTTAGCGAGAGTTTGTGATCTAGCATTTCTTTATTGCTTTTGAGTTGTTGCCACTGTTCTTGGATCTGCTGTTTTTCTTCATCATATCTCTCTAACCGTCGATGCAAGCCTTGCATTTGCTGTTCAGCAAAACGAATATCGTTACGGGCTTGTGCCATGCGATTCAGAATATCGAGAAGTTGTAATTTAAGTTGTTCTTCCGCAAGCATATACGCTTCATGATTAACACCCAACAAAACACGTTCCTCATCACGTAAGCGTGCTTGCCATATCGTAAGTTGATTTCTTACTTGTTCGAGTTGCTCCGTCACTTGAGTGATTTCATTTTGTTTATCTTGATAGCGCTTTTCTTGCACAAGAAGCGTTTGAACGAGTTGTTGCCGATTGTTTTCATAGTTCTTTTTACGCTCTCGTAACACTTCTCCTTGCCCTTCGCATTTCTCGAAGTCTTCACTTAACTTTAATAATTGCTCATTGAGGTTTTGTAACTCTTCGTCAATTAATTGCATTTCCCAACGGTTTCGCTCTACTTGAGCTTCATGGGTTTGAATGATCGTGGAGCGCTCGATTTGTTGTGTTTTCAATCCTTCAAGTTGCTCATTAGCTGTAGTCCATGATGCGTACATATGGTCAATTTGATAAATGTAGTAAGCAATTTCATTGTGTTTCAGTTTTTCTTTGATGGCTTTATATTGGATCGCTTTCTCCGATTGTTGCGCGAGAGGCTCGATTTGTACTTCGAGTTCTGAGACTAGGTCATGGATACGCAGTAAATTTTGCTCCGTGTCTTGTAATTTCTTCTCTGCTTCACGTTTTCGCGTTTTGTATTTGACGATACCGGAGGCTTCCTCAAAAATACCACGGCGGTCTTCGGATTTCGTACTCAGGATTTCTTCAATACGGCCTTGGCCAATAATCGAATACGCTTCTTTACCAATACCTGTATCCATAAATAATTCGGTAATATCTTTCAATCGACACGCTTGTTTGTTTATGAGATATTCACTATCCCCACTGCGATACACGCGACGCGTAATCGTCACTTCATGGAAGTCCAAAGGCAATGTTTGAGAGCTATTATCAAGTGTAATCGAAATTTCACAGAAATTAACTGCTTTTCGCGTCATGCTTCCTGAGAAGATGATGTCTTCCATCTTCCCACCACGTAGGGTTTTTGCACTTTGTTCACCGAGTACCCAGCGAATCGCATCAGAAATATTGCTTTTACCACTGCCATTGGGTCCTACAACAGCTGTAATTCCCGGAACGAACTCTAACTCTGTACGATCAGCAAATGACTTGAAGCCAGCTAACTCAACACGTTTCAAATACATGATACAGACTCACCTCTGCCATTAGTGTAACATATGTTCCAATTCGGTTTAAGAACACATGCAAGATCACGCGCAAGATCATCTCCTACGAAAAAAAGCAGCTGTTGCTGCTTCGCTATGTTCTGCGTATTCCTCTTTACAATGAGCATATGTGTTATACAGAAACTTGCAATTTGCGCAAAGCTTGTGATGCAGCTTGCTGCTCAGCTTCCTTCTTCGTTCGACCTACACCTTGACCATGACATTCGTTTGCTGTAAACACTTCTGATACAAATTCTCGATCATGTGATGGTCCTCGCTCATCTACGATACGATATTCCACCACACCTAGATTACGATTTTGAATATGTTCTTGTAGTATCGTCTTATAATCGATCATCAGATATTGTGATTGATCTCCGAGTTGAGGGAAAATATGCTTTTCCATGAACGTTTTTACGGCATCGAGTCCTTGATCTAGAAATAAAGCTCCCACAAAAGATTCGAATACGTCTGCAAGCAAAGCCGGTCGATTGCGACCACCGGTTAACTCTTCACCACGACCTAAGCGAACGAATTTGGCGAATTCTAATTTTTCAGCAAATTTAACAAGGGAGGGTTCGCACACAATCGATGCTCTCATTTTCGTGAGCACACCTTCTGAATATTCAGGATAATGTTGGTACAAATATGCTGAGATCATAAGCGATAACACTGCATCTCCCAAAAATTCAAGTCTTTCATTATCTTTAGGATTGGACAGACGATGTTCATGCGCATAGGAAGAATGCGTAAACGCTTGGTGAAGAAGATGAAGTTGATGAAAGTTGACTCCGAGTTGCCTTTGGAGTATATGTACATCTAGATTCAAGTTCGATTCACCACCTATTCATGTAGAAGTTACATTCGGCTGCTGAAGCCCATGTTAATCTTGAAATTTCTTCAATAGAATACTTGCATTATGTCCACCAAAACCAAAGGAGTTCGACATCGCAATGTTCACTGTTGATGTACGTGCTTGTAAGGGAACATAATCCAAATCGCACTCCGGATCAGGGTTGTCTAAATTAATGGTAGGTGCAATCACACCATGATGAATCGTTAGTGCTGAGATAACGGCTTCTACACCACCAGCAGCTCCAAGTAAATGGCCTGTCATTGATTTCGTAGAACTGATAGCGACCCGATAAGCATGCGCACCCATTGATTTTTTGATTGCTGTTGTTTCGGAACGATCACCGACTGGTGTAGATGTGCCATGAACATTAATATAAGAAACATCTTCAGCTTGAATTTGTGCATCACTCAACGCTTTATTCATACAACGCGCTGCACCTTCGGGGTTAGGATCGGTCATGTGATACGCATCACCGCTCATTCCGTAGCCGATCACTTCAGCGTATATGCGTGCATTACGTTGTTTAGCGTGATCTAGCGATTCTAGGATTAAAACTCCTGCACCTTCACCCATCACAAATCCATCGCGATCGATATCAAAAGGTCGGCTTGCTTTGGTCGGATCATCATTACGAACAGACATCGCTCGCAGTGCGCAGAATCCTGCAATACCTGTAGGTGTAATCGCTGCTTCAGCTCCTCCACAGATCATGACATCTGCTTCACCGCGTTGAATTAACTTCATCGAATCGCCAATCGAATGTGTACCTGTTGCACAAGCAGTCACAATCGTACTGTTCGGTCCTTTCGCACCAGTGATGATCGATATTTGACCTGATCCCATATTAGCAATCATCATCGGAATGAAAAACGGACTAACACGCTTGGGGCCTTTTTCTAGCAGAATCTTATGTTGTTCTTCCCAAGTTGCTAATCCACCAATTCCTGAACCTACGTATACACCTACTCGTTCAGGATCGGTATCTTGACGAATATTTAAATTTGCGTCTTGTAAAGCATCTATGCTTGCTGCTACAGCAAACTGTACGAAGCGGTCCATTCTACGAGCTTCTTTTCGTTCCACATAAGCTTCAAAATCAAATTGTTTGATTTCTGCAGCAATTTTCGTAGGGTAATCCGAAACATCAAAACTTTCAATATGACTAATACCTGATTGGCCTGTTATGAGATTGCGCCAAAAAGTGTTCAGGTCTTGTCCGAGCGAGCTTTTGACACCCATACCCGTAATGACCACTCTTTTCACGTGTACCACCTCTATAATAAATGACATAAATAATCAAATCACTTGTTACATGTAAAGAAGCCCCGCCTTTATTAAAAAACGGGACTGATGTGACATCTAGGTATGCGCTTTTATGTAGGTAACAACGTCACCAACAGTATTTATTTTCTCTGCATCTTCATCAGAAATTTCAATATCAAATTCATCCTCTAGCTCCATGACTAATTCTACTACATCTAGAGAATCAGCACCTAAATTGTCTTTAAATGAAGCTGTAAGATTAATTTCAGATTCATCAACACCAAGTCGATCAACAACAATTTTTTTCACACGATCAAACACTTCAGACATCCGGTTCACCTCCTCCTTGTGTATTATACGAAAATCTACATGAGATTTCCACTACCAATTCTATGATTTCATATAAATTTTGTTACATATACATGCCGCCATCGATATGAATCGTTTGACCCGTCATGTAAGAAGCATCGTCTGATGCCAGAAATAAGACAGCTTTCGCTACATCAGATGGTTGACCTAAGCGATCCAGAGGAATTTGTTTGCGTAATTGTTCGCGCATTTCTTCAGTAAGTGCTTGCGTCATATCTGTTTCAATGAAACCTGGCGCAACTGCATTTACCGTGATACTTCTCGAAGCCAGTTCTCGAGCTGTGGACTTCGTAAGACCGATGACTCCTGCTTTGGCAGCTACATAATTAGCTTGACCTGCGTTACCGAGTACACCGACAACTGAAGATATATTGATAATTCGACCTGATCGTTGTTTCATCATCGGCCGAGTTACGGCTTTGATGCAATTGAACACGCCTTTGAGATTGATCGCAATGACATCATCAAACTCTTCTTCTTTCATTCTCATAATTAAATTATCACGCGTAATGCCAGCATTGTTGACAAGTATATCTAGTGAACCGAACGTATCGATAGTCGCTTTCACCATCGCTTCCACTTCGAGATAGCGACTGACATTGGCTTGAAATTTGAATGAACGCCCTCCTCGTGATGCGATGAGATCGACAACGTCTTGAGCTGCTTGTTCGCTACCTGCGTAGTTAACGACGACATGCGCACCGTGATGAGCTAACTCCAAAGCAATCGCTTTACCAATACCACGAGAAGCACCTGTGACTAGTGCAATCTTACCTGTTACCATATACGACCTCCGTCTAAGCATAATGAAGCATTGCAAATGGATTCTAAGGATTACCTATTATCGGTTAATGATGCTACATTTCCGATGGAGATCGTTCTTACATCACGATTAATTTTTTTGATGAGTCCACTAAGCACAGTACCCGAACCGAGTTCGACAAACGTATCCACACCTTGTTCAATCAGCCATACAATGGATTCTTCCCACAGTACAGGCGAGTATACTTGCTCCACTAAGCGTAGTGGAATATCATGTAATGCCGTGATCGGTCGAGCAGTTACATTCGAAATAACAGGGATTTGAAATGGATTCATATGCAGTTGTGCTAACACTTTCGCCAAGCCCACGGATGCAGGTTTCATCAGTGAAGAATGAAATGGACCACTTACATCGAGTGGAATGACTCGCTTTGCACCTGCTTCTTTACCACGCTCTACGACAGCAGCGATTCCTTCGATGCTTCCTGAAACTACGATTTGTCCAGGGCAGTTTACATTGGCCAGCTCAACAACACCGATCTCTTGACTAATCGATCTGCACAGTTCAGTAAGCACTGTGCGATCTGCGCCAAGCACTGCAGCCATAGTCCCTTTGCCAGCAGGCACTGCTTGATCCATCAACTCTCCTCGAGCTCGCACTGTGAGAATGGCTTCTTCGAACGATAGCACACCTGATGCAACGAGTGCGCTATATTCGCCAAGACTATGACCTACGACATAGTCCGGTTTGCTATGTAATATCGTCCATGCATCCCAGCAAGCGATACTCGCAGTGAGAAGTGCTGGCTGTGCATGATACGTTAATTTCAGTTCTGGTTCAGGACCTTCAAACATCAATGTAGATAATGAATAACCCAGTGTCCGATCTGCTCGTTCGAACCATTGCCGCGCTTGATCACTATGATCATATAAATCTTTACACATACCCACAGCTTGTGCACCTTGACCTGGAAACACACAGGCGACTTTACCCATGACCTAGAGCTCCTTTCTTACGTTCGTTATGTTGTAGCTTTAGTTGCTACACATTTACCAAATCAAGACAGATGCTCCCCAGGTTAAGCCGCCACCAAAGCCAACTAATACAATACAATCGCCTTCTTTCATGCGCTTTTGCTCGTAAGCTTCTGCTAAAGCTACTGGGATCGATGCTGCAGACATATTACCATATTGATGGAGATTAATCATACATTGCTCTTCAGTTAGACCTAGACGTTGCAGTGAAGAATGAATTATTCGAATATTCGCTTGGTGAGGAACTAACAAATCCACTTCACTTTTCGCGATTCCTGCTTTTTTGAGCACATCTTCTGCAGCACTTCCCATGATTCTCACTGCAAATTTGAATACTTCGGCACCTGCCATATAGATGAAATGCTGTTTTGCTTCAATCGAAGACACACAAGCAGGATAGCGCGAACCGCCACCTTCTACTTTCAATAATGAACCACCTGAACCGTCAGCCCCTAATTCAAAAGCGCGAAAACCTCGACCTGCAGGAACGGGACCGACGATAGCTGCTCCTGCTCCATCACCAAATAATATACATGTATTCCGATCTGTATAATCAGTGATTTTGGATAAGCACTCCGCGCCTACGACCAATACGTAACGGTAGAAACCTGTAGAAATAAATTGTGTGGCTACAGATAAACCATAAATGAAACCAGAACACGCTGCAGATAAATCAAAAGCTGCTGCTCGACGCGCTCCAAGTTTGTCTTGCAATATACAAGCCGTAGAAGGAAAAGCCATATCTGGCGTAATGGTCGCTACGATAATTAAATCGATATCTTCTACCGAAATTTGAGCATGTTGAATCGCTTCCAATGCAGCTCTGTAGGCAAGGTCTGAAGTCGCTTGTTCGGGTGAACTAATTCTTCTTTCACGAATCCCGGTACGTGAGACGATCCACTCATCATTGGTATCTACCATAGATTCGAGCTCTTGATTCGTTAATATTCGTTCAGGTACGTACTTGCCAATACCTCTGATGCCAACGGGTATGAGGTGGTTATTCACGGGCTCACTTCTCCTGACTAATTTCCTTAGATATGGTTTCGATGAGATGCGTATTGAACATCAATCTGGCTTGTCGAAAAGCATTCTTAAACGCATGTTGATCCGAAGAGCCGTGGCATTTCAACACAATCCCATCTATCCCTAGTAGCGGTGCAGCACCATGCTCCGTATAATCAAATTTTTTGCGAAAACGTGATAACCCGGGTTTCATCACGAAAGCTGAAAGTTTCGTGAAGATATTTTTGGTAAATTCTTTGCGAATCGCTCCAAAAATGATGCTCGCCGCACCTTCATATGATTTTAACATGATATTGCCTGCAAACCCGTCGCATACAATCACATCACATGGTGGATTGAGAACATCGCGTGATTCGACATTGCCAATGAAATGAACCGGTGATTGCTCGAGGAGTACATAAGCTGCTTTGGTCAATTCATTTCCTTTGGAAGCTTCCGCACCAATATTTAACAAACCTACGCGTGGATTTGAAATACCATCGACTTTCGATCGATAGATACTGCCCATGATCGCATATTGACCTAAATGCTCAGCCGTTGCATCCATGTTCGCACCTAAATCAAGAGCAATCACACCGTTTCCGTGAATCGTAGGGATCATCGGAGCTAGAGCAGGACGTATAATCCCTGGGATGCGTCCAATTACGAGTAATCCCGTAGCCATCAAAGCTCCTGTGTTTCCTGCAGAAATCATCGCATCGGCTTGCTTGGTTTTCACGAGTTCTCCAGCAACGACCATCGACGAATCTTTCTTTCGACGAACTGCTTTGACAGGCTCATCATCTGCACCAATCGTTTCTGATGTGTGGTGAATGCTCACATTCGATGGTTGATTTTCCATATATGCTTCAATTTTCGAAGAATCCCCAACGAGAATGATATGCAGATCACTCCACAGCCGTGCTGCTTGTAAAGCTCCTTGTACAACGGCTTGAGGTGCGTGATCTCCTCCCATCGCGTCTACAGCAATACGCATACGATGTATTCTCCTCCCATTATCCATCATTGTTGGAGTGAAAGATTACGAAGTTGCCTTGGAAAACAACTTCTTCTCCCACATAGGAGAGCACTTCAACTCGAGCTTTACCTTTTGAAATCGATCGAACATAAGCTTTAGCTACACATTTCTCGCCAAGTTTAACTGGACGAATAAATCTTATTTTTGCAGAAGTGGTTAACGCAATCGGATCGTTGATTACTGCAATAGCTAGAGAATTGCCTTGCGAAAAAATATGATGCCCTCTGGCGATTTGTGTTCTAAAAAACACATGCTCATCTCTGATCTCAAATAACGAAATACCACTGCGATCGAGCTGTAGATCAATGATGTCACCAATAACTTCTTCCACCTGCAGAGATTTCACTTGATCATACGACTTCTCAGCCATGAATTTGATTCGTTCACGAACCTCAGGAATCCCTAATTCTAAGCGATCGAGTCTAATGGTTTGAATGCTGACATGAAAAGAACGCATAAGTTCTTCATCTATAAGAAAAGGATTCGTTTCAATGGCTTGCATAAGCTTTTGCTGTCGCGTTGATTTAGAAAGGCGTTCGATAAAGCAGCACCTCAGCTATCCATATATACTTCATCTTAATACCTGATACTAAATGTAAGTATATTAAATTTACACAGAAAAGAAAAGAAAAAAAACACTTCACCTAAGATGAAGTGCACGGACATGATTAAGATTGAACAATTTCTTTACCTTTGTAGTGTCCACAACTCTTACAAACATGATGAGATAATTTAAGTTCACCACAATGATCGCATTTCACCATACCCGGTACTGTTAATTTGAAGCTATTACGGCGCTTATCGCGACGAGTCTTCGAAGTTCTTCTTTGAGGTACTGCCATATTCCCCACCTCCTTCTCACAGTTTCTATATCACTCAGTCTATCAATCTTCTTTGAATAGTTTAGATAATGCAGCAAATCGAGGATCCAGCTGATCGATCTTGCATGCACATGCATGTAGATTTAAGTTCTCTCCACAAAGCGTACACAATCCCTTGCATGTAGGTTTACACAAAGGAATATAAGGTAAGGCTAGCACTACATTCTCTTCGAAGTACGGAGCCAAATCCACATAATCCGCATCAATCACATGCATGTTCTTTTCGAATTGGTCATCTTCACTTGTTTTGCGAGTGAAGATTTCGTAAACAGGAACTACCATTGCGTGTTCAATACTTTGCAAGCATCTTGAACAAGGCAGATCGATATCGAGCGATACGGATCCTTTGAGTTCAATATGCCCTTCATGATAGTCTGCTTCACAATCGATATTTACAACACGATCCATGAGATGATTTCCACTTGCTTCAACAGCTGAAGTCCATGTCCACGAATATACGAGCTTTGCTCGTTCTGAACGAACCCCATTTTTGAAAAATAAACGCATAATGATCACTCCAAACAGACTTTGTTATTATAGCTATTAGTACTATGATTTGTCAATACGATTTGACGAAAACTCATGATGAATCCATGTGCTTGACACATAGGCCTCTCTTTACTTGGGAGGTAGTGAAGCTAAATAAGATAATGCCTCTGCAAGGGAATCCACTTCGATGACTTGCATCGCGGAACCAATTTGTTGTGCTCGCTTGACAGCTGTTGTGTAATTCAACACAGCTGCGTATTCGCCAGTAGAGGGAATATCCTTGGGCGCAAAGAAGATATCAGCGCCCGCTTGATCTGCTGCGATAACTTTATGTTCGATACCTCCGATGACGCCAACTTCACCGCTAGGTTGTATCGTGCCCGTTCCTGCGATAGTGTAACCTTGCGTAATATCTTCAGGAACGAGTTGATTATAGATCTCCAAAGCAAACATCAAACCTGCAGAAGGACCTCCAATATCTCCCGCTGTGATCGTTACCTTCTTGTCTTGATCTTCAGGATTTAATCGAAGCTTATCTTGAGCAATCAAACCCATACCTGCTCGAGGCTTCTCTAGTGATGCTGACGAATCAGGCAAAAGAGCTAACGGCATACGTACGAGTGTCCGAACGCCTTCTCGTTCGATGCGTAAAGCAATTGTATCTCCTACACTTTTGTTTCTTAGATAAGCTTGTAAGTCTGCGTAAGCTAGTATTGCTTGATCATCGACTTCTAGGAGTTTGTCTCCTACGTTCAGGAATTGTGCTGCAGGCATATCTGGCAATGTATCTACTACAACAACATCAAATAACATCTCGATACCCGCTTGCGTATAGGCCGCATAGATCGCATAATCTTGCGAGGTTTCCATCATCATCACTTGTCGCTCGGCATAATCGTTTTCAGATTCACCTAGTTGAAAAAGAGTAGATTTCAATTGCAGTTCTTTATAAGGATGAACCAAAGCCGTAACATATTGAATGATATTCGATTCATGTACGAGAACTGTAGTTAACCGAATAGAACCCTTTTCCTCTGGATAGCCAGCAGGAATTGAAATCATCGGTAGGATTGATTCTGCACTTCCGGGCGTGAAAACATAATAAGGGAGAGGGACGAACGTAATCACATACCCCAAGATGACAGCGATGAGACCCCACACCATCCTTTTATGTTGGTCATAAAAGTTAGAAACCGTGGGCTTGTTCTTTGTATATCGATTGCTTTGATGTTCATCAAGTTCTTTCAATTGTTGATCCCTCCGTGTCTTCCCGTTTCACCTGTGTACTAATTAGATAACTCCAAGCGTACATTGGGTTTATGAGAATGTGAATATCCCCATTGAGGTGATTGCATGCAAAGCACAAACATGAACGATTCCCCACGTCGAACCACTTGTTTATATGCGATCACTGCACTTGGTTTAACTCTATTCATTATCGCTTATCCGGATATGACTTTTCAAGCTTCCTTGTCTGGTCTACACATATGGTGGCATGTCGTATTTCCAGCTATGCTTCCGCTATCCATTATCGGTACAACGTGTATGCATATCGCAACTGCATACTGGGTCGAGCATCACACTACAGCGCGAAGAGCGGCTCTTCTCAGCACGAAAGCAATCGGTATATGGGTATTTCTACATAGTCTATTGATCAGTCATACGGTAGGCATCCAATTGGTTGTACAATTGAGACGAACCAACGTGCTATCTCGTCAACATGCAGAGCGTTGGCTAGCTCTATTGCCTGTGTGTCATCCGCTATGGTTCATCATTGTAGTCGGAGTTGGGTTCTTCCAACTCGCTCCTATCGGTCTTTATGTAGCTGTTATTTACTACGTATCTGCTGGAATGACAGCTTGTGTGCTTTACTGCTTGTGTGATGACCAGCGTACTAGGTCATCTGAGCGTTCACTCGTTACAGCGGATGCGAGATTATCTACTATCTTGAACATGTATGCAAAAGAAAACACGAGTTTCGGACAACGTCTTGGAGAAGCCGTCTCCTCTTCTGTGCAAGCGTTGATGTTGCTTGGCGGGTATATCATTACTTTCTCTGTACTTATTCATCTATTCGCTCGCATGAAAGTGATCGCTCTCCCGCTACTCGCTGGAATTTTTGAAATTCATTCGAGTGCATACCTATTCAGTCAAGCAACGGATTACCCGATGATCTACAAGCTGGCTCTATTCAGTGCATGTCTCGGTTGGGCAGGGCTGTCTACTCATCTGCAAGTGAAAGCAAGTCTGTCTGATACAGATCTGCGCTATTACCCATTTCTTCTCGCTAGAGGATTACACGCAGTCATCGCTTTTATATGCACACTTCTACTATGGAAGCCATGGCACACATGGATGCTGTAAGATGCCGTGAACAACTGTAGTTATTGACAGTCAAGGGTTCTCCTTACATTAAACGCGGGAATTTATTGCGGAGCGCCTTTACCACTTCTGGGGGAACAAGGTCGTTCACAGATCCGTGAAATTTAGCGATTTCTTTGACAATACTCGAGCTGAGATAAGAGTACTCTGGTTTGGATGTCATGAAGAATGTTTCGACATTCTCATCTAGCTTTTGGTTCGTAGATGCCATCTGCAATTCATATTCATAATCCGATACCGCACGAAGTCCTCGCACAATTAAGTTTACTTGATTCGCATGCATGTAATTCACAAGCAAATCACGAAATCCATCCACCTGTACATGAGGCAAATCTCGCGTTGCCGCACTAATCAATGACATCCGCTCTTCTAAAGTAAACAAAGGCTGCTTGGACGTATTATTCAATACAGCAACAATGAGTTTGTCGAACACTTTGGAAGCGCGATGAATAATGTCTAAGTGACCATACGTGACGGGATCGAAGCTCCCTGGATATACGGCTATCTGTATACCTCGTTTAAAGTTAGTCAACTGATTCGCCTCCTGTTCCTTGTGGCAAACAAGCGTAAATGGTAATCGCTGTATCGCCATACAATGCTTTTCGTATTTGTACCAATTCGCCTATACATGCTTCGAGAACATCTTCAGCATCGTGTTCAACGACGACTTGCGTGTTTGGGGTCATCAGTTGATAACTTTGTATCGCATTCACCCACTCAGGAATTTGTTTGAACCGATACGGAGGATCTACAAAAATTAAATCAAACGTCAATTGTCGCTTACTGAGTACTTTCAGCGCTCGCATCGCATCATTACGATAAACTTCTGCTTGATGCGCGAAGCCCGCAGAACTGAGATTGGCTTTGATTGTTGCTATACTCATATGATCTTGATCAATAAAAACCGCTTGTTCCATACCTCTACTTAACGCTTCGATACCCAATGCCCCTGTTCCTGCGAACAGATCAAGCACATATCCCTCTGTAAAATAAGGACCCACGATACTGAATATCGCTTCTTTCACTTTATCTGTTGTCGGACGAGTTGAAGTACCAGGAACTGCTTTCAATACTCTTCCTTTGGCAGAACCTGATATCACTCTCATCAACGGTCTTTTTCCTTTTTCTTCCGACTTTATATTCTATCCTATCATACAAATGATTATCCTTCATCAACAAATTGTGTTATACGTGCTTTGATCGCATCTCGAACTTCGCGAAATCGAGTCATCACTTGCTCTTCGGTACCGACTGCTTGGGCAGGATCCTCGAAGCCCCAGTGCCACTTCACGACATGCGGATTCGAGACGACAGGGCAATGCTCATCTGCATGACCACATAATGTAATCACATAGGTAGCTCGATTTAGTAGCTCGACATCAATCACATCCGAACGATGATGCGCAATATCTACACCTGCTTCTTTCATAACCGCAACAGCTCTCGGATTTAATCCATGTGCTTGCAACCCAGCACTCTGGACTTCATAGCGACCGTTACCTAGTGCTTGCAAGAAACCATCTGCCATCTGGCTCCTACAAGAGTTTCCTGTACACAAAAAGTAGACCAAAGGTTTATCCATCTGTACATGCCTTCTTTCTCGTTAAGTTATTGTCGTTAACCACCAATAGAGTCCAACTAAAGTCACAAATAATGTAGGTATAGTCAATATGATACCGACCTTGAAATAATATCCCCAGCTAATCGACACCCCTTTTTGTGATAACACATGCAACCATAGCAACGTCGCTAGAGAACCTATCGGGGTTAGCTTGGGACCTATATCTGAACCAATGATGTTCGCATAGATCAGTGCTTCGCGAATAACACCTTGGGTTTGCGTTTCTTGAATCGCTAAAGCATCGATCATCACTGTCGGCATATTATTCATCACTGAAGACAATATCGCTGCGATGAACCCCATAGCAATCGTAGCTACAAATAATCCGTGACTTGCACACCATTCGATCACATGTGCTAATTCTCGCGTCAACCCTGCATTCTTCAACCCATACACCACGACATACATACCGATCGAGAAAATAACGACAGACCAAGGCGCATTGCGGATTATTTGTTTAACCTCAATCACTTTACTGCGACGAGCGAGTCCAAGGAATAACGTGACGGCTATCCCTACAAGAATAGAAATCGGGATCGCGAACCAACTGCTTGCTAAATAAGAAAGCAACAACAACGCTAAAATGAACCAAGATACCCGAAATAAACGAATATCGGCAATCGCATCTCGAGGTGTTTTTGCTAGCTGCATATCATAAGTGGTAGGTAGATTTTTGCGAAAATATACATAGAGCACGACCAAGCTTGCGAGCAAGGAGAACACTGTCGGGATGAGCATGCGACTGGCATATTCAATAAATCCAATACCAAAGAAGTCTGCCGATAAGATGTTGACTAGATTACTAATCACTAGCGGTAAAGAAGTCGTGTCGGCAATAAAGCCACTCGCCATGACGAATGGCAATACATGGCGCATCTCAAAATGCAATGCTCTTACCATAGCTAGCACGATCGGAGTCATAATCAGCGCAGCACCATCATTGGCAAATAACATCGATACCATTGCACCAAGCAAGATGATCGTGATGAATAACAGCTTACCGTTCCCTCGAGAAATCCGCGCCATATGTAAAGCTGACCATTCAAACAAACCAATCGCATCGAGGATCATCGAAATCAAAATAATCGCGACAAAAGCGATTGTAGCGTTCCACACGATGTTCGTCACTGTCCATACATCTGCCAAGGATACGACTCCGCACAAAAGCGCTAGCACGGCACCACCTGTAGCAGACCATCCGATGTTCAGCCCTCGCGGTTGCCAAATCACCAAGGTGAGTGTAATCATGAAAATCAATATCGCAAGAATATCCATCTGAGCCTCCTAGCTTACGATCGACTTCCCTTACATGAGTCGTATATGCAATCTGTATTTAATTATATAATTATTTGCTTATATAAGCAATAGGCTTGCGTATGCAATACGCTTGTCGCTGTTATGCGAGAAGCACGCTCATGATACGCAACTATATCGTTGGAATCGTTTGCGTCTGGCGCTGATTCTTGCAATTGTCGCAATATCCGAACACTTCAAAGCGATGATTAATGACATGAAATGTTTCTGGGATATTGGCCATCACCGTCATCGGGCAATAATCAAAAGCTACTGTTTTTTCACAATGAAGACAAATCAGATGATGATGATGATGAGTCAAACAAGACATTTTGAATTTCAAGCCATCTGGTAAATATGTCTGCTCTAAGACATCCATTTCACTGAGCAAACGAAGATTTCGGTACACCGTATCGAAACTAATTCCTGGGTATGCTTGACGCATATGCTCGTATACATCTTTAGGTGATAAATACCCTATGTTTTCTACAAATAGTGTTGCTAGGCTTCGTCTTTGTTCAGTGATTCGCCAACCTTTTTTCGACATGGCATCGAGCATATATTGGATTTTGGCTTGGTGCTCACTCACTGTACATTCTCCTTTATGATGAAGTCCTCTATGTCCTTATAGTGAATGATGGCGAGGCGTTAGTCAAGTCAGAGATAATCAGCTCAGATCTTGCTCGCGAATCGGTGCGATACAAGATTCATCATCATGACGTGCATTGATTAGTTTGGCTCCTATGTTCTCCTCGTTTGCCCAATGTGGGATTAATCCCCAACGCAATTTCCCTAATCGACGCTTCTGTGCATCATGGATAATGGCAAGTACTTTTTGTGTAGGAGCAATGTTATATCGAGGTGCATGGTCAAGTGTTTTCAATGACTGACCGCGTTCATAGTACATCATCAACTCTGCTAAAGTAACCGTAAGCGTATAACGCCCACACATCAGATCCCTCCTATCGGTCTAATGAACATAATACAAAAAATATCTTGAAATAAGAATATATGTTCGTGTATGCTATATAATAAGAACAAACGTTCTAAAGAGGAGCCTCTGATGATGACTATTCCGCAAGAGCGTGTAATTATGCTCGCTGATTGCCAGTCTTTCTATGCAAGTGTCGAAAAAGCTGCACATCCTGAATATCGTCATCGTCCACTCGTTGTAGCAGGTGATCCCGCGAGACGAAGCGGAATCATTCTAGCCGCATGTCCACAAGCTAAGTCATTCGGTATTACGACTGCTGAGCGACTCGGAGAAGCGCTAGCGAAGTGTCCTGATCTCGTAGTGATCAAACCTCGTATGCAAACCTACATCGATGTTTCTTTGCTGATTACACAGACGCTAGAGCGGTTTTCCGATCTGATCGAGCCCTTCAGTATTGATGAGCAATTCATCGACATCACGCACTCGCTGGCTCTTTTTGGCGATGTAGAATCGATTGCTCGCCAAATTCAATGGCGCATTCAGCTGCAGACCGGTGTGTGGACGCGCATCGGGATCAGTTCTACCAAAGTACTCGCCAAAATGGCTTGCGACATCTATGCCAAAAAAATAGCAAGCGGAATTTTCATTCTTCCTCAGCACGCTGTATCTTCCTATTTATGGGACCTGCCTGTTCAGCTTATGTTCGGCGTAGGCTCTCGTATGCGTGCACATTTCGCAAGAATGGGGATATCGACTATTGGTGATGTAGCACGTACACCTCTGCCTAAGCTCAAAGAGAAAATGCGTATACGTATGGGCAAAAACAGCGACATTCAAGCCGAAGTGTATTGGCGTACTGCTCATGGATACGATGACAGCCCTGTATCGCCTCATACACATGACCAGCAGCAAGCCATCGGCCACCAAATGACACTACCTCATGATTATATATCACAAACACAGATCGATATCATCTTGCTTGAACTAAGTGAAGAAGTGTGTCGTCGATCAAGAGCAAAAGGCTACTGTGGTTCAGTTGTGTCTGTAGGTGCACAAGGAGCCGACTTCGATCATCCAACAGGATTTCATCGGCAAATCAAGCTTCCTGACCCTACACATATCACGAAAGAAGTATACCACGCTGCTCAACAACTATTTGAACGTCACTGGGATAGACTCCCTGTACGCAGATTAAGCATTACGCTCTCATCATTCGTCCATGATGATGAATACCAGCTCACACTCTTAGGTAATCGAGAGCGTGTACGTCAACTCGAACGAGTCACCGATCAACTGAAAATCAAATACGGGAACACCGCTATACTGCGTGCATCGTCATTGGTGGAAGGTGCACAAGCTAGAGAACGTAGCGCTAAAATCGGAGGTCATTACAAATGAGCAAAAAATTAGAAAACAATGGTCTGTGGGAATCTAGTCGCATGATGCTTCCTGAGCACAAAGAAGCTTTGCTTGCACACAGGAATCCTTCTACTCACCCGACTACACAGCGAAGCCAACTGCCTACTGAAGAAGAACTGAATCTCATTCGCCATGTCGTGTTGTTGCCGATCATGCTAACGATTGTAGAAAGTAATGGCCGTAGCATCGAAACTCTCTCTTCCCCACTCAAAAAGCTATATATCAAAGCCACACAAGTGTTACTTCAACACATTCATACCGATCTGGTACACATAAAAAAAACACTAAGAGAACGAAATATCAAAATTTTCGAAGATGAACGTATCGACGGGAGCTTGCGTTATCGTTTCGTATGTCGAGGGTACGAAGACCATTTCGTGATGATTCGTGACGTTGTCCGCGCAGAACTCAGTGTCAAAATCGCTCATTATATCTCATTGATCTTTAAGGAACAAGCTGCTGCTTCCCATTAATCTAATATATTTTGATCAAAAATTTGTTCGCGTTGTAAATAGTGTCGTAAGAATACGTAGGAGGCATTCGTCCAAAATGCCGGATCTCTAACTAGATCAGTAGCATCTTTTCTTGCTTGCTCTAAGATATCGAAATCAAGCATGAGGTCAGCTATACGGAAATCAGGTATCCCGCTTTGTTTCGTACCAAAAAAATCACCGGGTCCACGAAGCTCTAAATCACGACGAGCAATTTCGAAGCCATCTGTCGTTTCAGTCATCGCCATCATACGTTCTTTGCCCATCGGGGTTTTGGGATCAGCAATGAGCACGCAATACGATTGATGTGGACCTCGTCCAACACGTCCTCTTAATTGGTGAAGTTGTGAAAGCCCGAACCGATCCGCATCGTATACGATCATCAATGAAGCATTAGGTACATCGACACCTACTTCAATCACCGTTGTCGATACAAGTACGTCTAGCATGTGGTTTTTGAAATCTCGCATACGTGCTTCTTTTTCGATCGTACTCATCCGACCATGCAACAAACCTACTCGTAACTTAGCAAAGCGTTGTGTGAGTTCGATATGAATATCAATGGCATTTTGTACATCTAGTTTTTCGGATTCTTCAATGAGCGGACAAATGACATAGGCTTGCCGATGCTTATGGACCTCGCGTTCAATAAAACCATATACGCGATCAATGACACGATGCGATACTGCGTAAGTGAGAATCCGAAGACGTCCTTTAGGTAACTCGCGAATCGTAGACACATCCATATCCCCAAAAGCAGTAATGGCTAGCGTTCGTGGAATGGGTGTAGCTGTCATCGCAAGCACATCCGGGTTTATGCCTTTGCGTCTCAGCAAGCTTCGCTGTTGAACGCCAAAACGATGTTGTTCATCTGTGACGACAAGTCCTAATTTACGGAAATAGACATCTTCTTGAATCAACGCATGCGTACCCACGAGAATATGCGTAACCCCTAGTTGAAGAGCCGCCAAGATCTCTTTGCGTTGACGATCTGTTACACTGCCTGTCAACATATCGACTTGAATCCCATACGCAGAGAACAGTTGACGCAATGAACGTACATGTTGTTCAGCAAGAATCTCTGTAGGCACCAACAACGAGCCTTGCGAACCTGCATTCACTGCAGCAAATAAAGCTACTGCAGCTACAACTGTCTTACCTGAACCCACATCCCCTTGCAACAGTCGATTCATCGCATGAGGTTGTTGCATATCGACGAGAATCTCACGAATAACTTGCTTCTGTGATTCCGTTAATACAAAAGGAAGTTGTCGTACAAAGCTGCGAACAGCTGAAAGTTCAATCGAATGAGCATTGCCATCTGGGCGATTACGCATATTCATACGATAAGCTTGAAGTTTCAGTTGATATAAAAACAACTCTTCATACACCATACGATGCCTCGCTTGTATACCTTGGTCCACATGGTCGGGCTGGTGAATAAGTTGAAGTGCTTGTCTTCTCGGCATCAATTGATAACGGTCCATCAATGCTTGCGGCAATATTTCTTCAATCATCGCTCCATACTGTTGCATCGCTTGTTGAATCATTTTGCGCATCCATTTTTGAGTGATCGTACCTGATATAGAATAAACGGGTTGAACCGTTCCTTGTTTTGAATTCGAAGTACCCCTGATCTCAAGTTCCGATGCGGTCAGTTGCCTTCGTCGACTATCCCACTTCCCTGTAAGTAGCACTGCTATGCCTGGCTGCAATTGCTCTTTGAGAAAAGGCCGATTGAACCATACTGCTGTAAGCATAGAAGCATCCGACATCACTTTGCATGACAATCTTGATTTTCCACTATAGCGTTGCAGCACAGCATCCCCTACTACTACAGCTTCGATGGTCATTCTATCGCCGTCTTTAACATCACTTAGACTGCGCAAGGTATAATCCTCATATCGGAATGGGACGTGTTCAATGAATTGGGCTACTGTACATATACCCATAGACAGAAGTTCTTTAGCTTTGGTAGCACTTAGACCTTGAACTTCTTGAACAGGGATATGCGCGATATCGTGCAGATGAGGGTCAATGCCATTCATATAAGCATCACTATGCAGGACTGACAAAAGCAGCAACTGCACCTGGACCTGTATGCGTGCCGATCGCTGGACTCAAGCTGATATACATCATGCTGCGAACATCAAGACGATTCGCAATGAGTTGATGTAAATATTCGGCTAATTCACGGTTATCTGATATCGCGATTTGCAAGTGGATTCGTTTGCTTGGAATTTCTTCTTCAATTAATTCGACCAAGCGGTCTAATGCTTTTTTCTGACCTCGCGCTTTATCTTTGGCAACAACATGACCTTCTTGATCCACATACAGAATCGGTTTGACATTCAACAGGGAACCGACAAATGCTGAAACCTTGCCAATCCGGCCTCCTCTCTTCAAATATTCCAGTGTGTCCAACAAGAAGAAGATATGAAATTGACTTCGTATTTGTTTCAGATGCGTATAAATTTCTTCGATCGTCTTCCCATCTTGGATATCTTGAGCAGCTGCGACGACAAGCGCTCCAATTCCATAAGAAGCCGTTAATGAATCGAAGATATGAATCGCTGATTGTTGGTTCAGCATCGAAGCAGCAATTGTAGCAGACTGATAGGTTCCACTCATGGCAGACGAGATATGAATCGAGAGGATTTCGACATCAGGTTCAGAAAGTATTCTTTCATACACTTCTAAGAAATCATTCGGAGATGGTTGTGAAGTCGATGGGTGTACACTAGATAGTGTTAGTTTCTCATAAAATTGCTGTGAATCCATCGTAATCCGATCGATGTATGTATCTGTACCAAATTGAATCTTCAATGGTACGACTTCGACACCTAGTTGTTGACATATTTCGGTAGGTAAATCAGCTGTGCTGTCTGTGACAATTCGAATTTTTTTCATGTAAACACCTTGCCCTTCCATTTATTATTCTACAGAAACCAAGTAAGGATAAAGCGGTTGTCCACCATCATGAATTTCTATTTCTAATTCAGGAAATGTTTCACGAATAAATACAACAAGCTTGTTCGTGATATCGAGTGCAGCTCCATCTCCAGTCAAAAAAGTAATCATCGAATCATGCTCATCAATCATATTCACAATAAGCTTGCGACTAGCATCGAAAAGCTCACGCTCAGAAGTCACAATCGCCCCATCTTGAATACCGATATAAGCTCCTTGCAAGATATTGATACCATCAAGCAGTGAATCTCGAACAGCAACTGTCACTTGACCCGATTTCACTTGCTCAAGTGATTTAAGCATAGATGACATATTGATCTGTTGGTCTACATCATCACGAAAAGCAATCATCGCACTGATCCCTTGAGGAATCGTTTTCGTCGGAAGCACGTAGAGATGTGGTTTTGCGCTTAATCCTGTGGCTTGCTGTGCAGCGAGATACACATTGCTATTATTAGGTAGAATGAATACCGTTTCAGCATGAATTTGCTCGATAGCGTGAAGGATATCTTCTGCACTCGGGTTCATACTTTGTCCACCTGATACAACAACATCAACACCTAAACTCTTGAAAATTCGTGCATTCCCTTGACCAGAAACCACGGCAATGAACCCGTATCGTTTCGGTAATTCAATCGTTGCTACTGAAGTTGATCGCACCGCTTGCTGTTGAGTGGCATCATAAGCCAACTGCTTCGCATTATCTACAATCCGAGCATGTTGCTCACGCATATTTTCGATTTTAATGCGACTTAAATCTCCATAGTTCATTGCCATGTTCATCACTTCACCGGGATATTCTGCATGGATATGCACTTTAATCCACTCATCGTCAGCAACAACAACTAATGAATCGCCTAAAGCTTGAAGTTCTTCGCGAAGCTTGCGTTCGATGTATGCATCTGCTTGATGTTGAGCTGCACTCACATGAATCATAAATTCTGTACAGTACCCAAAACCGATTTCGTCCGTCATCATATGAAGTTGTACGGGTAGAGGTAGAGAAGTATGTACATCTTGATCCATCATCTGGAGTGAAGCCGGTTTGCTGGTGTAGTCTGTGATGTCATCGTTTACTTCACCTTTTAATGCAAGTAAGAAGCCTTCATAGATATGAGTAAGCCCTTGCCCGCCTGCATCAACCACACCTACTTGCTTCAGAATAGGAAGCTGATTAGGTGTATTCGCCAATGCTGTTTTTGCTTCCTTAACGATTTCTTCCATGAACTCCGTCATAGAGACCTCATCAGGCAAAGACATCGCATGACGAGCCACTTCTTTGGATACAGTAAGGATTGTACCTTCGACAGGTTTGATCACAGCTCTGTAAGCGCTATCTACTCCTTCTTGTAAAGCAGAAGCAAATTGTGCTGTAGTTACTTTTTCGCATTCTTGAACGGAAGTCGCAAAACCTCGAAACAACTGAGACAAAATCACACCTGAATTGCCTCTAGCTCCCATCAATAATCCTTTGGATATCGTTTTAGCTACATGCCCCAAATGAGAAGTAGGGTTTTTTTGCAGTTCTTCTATACCTGAAGCTACCGTTAAGTTCATATTCGTTCCCGTGTCTCCATCTGGAACAGGAAAAACATTCAATCGATTCACATCTTCAGCATGTTTACGAAGCTGAACTGCACCTGATAGAAACATCTCTTTAAAATCTTGACCGTCTATGAAGTCACCTTGCTTATTCAAAGCCATTCCCCTTTCAAGGCATTACGTCGAGTATGTTGAATTTAATGATTTCAATGTGTGCGATACCTTGCACAAGTGAACAGTAAAACTTGTCGTATGATGTCTACACCATGGAGAAACAAACTGATGAAGAACGACTCTTTCCTTTATTGAAATAAATGAAATAAGAGGGTTCAACACGATTGCGACTTACATCAATCGACAAATTTGCGTTAGTACGCTAATGATGATGAGGTACTCACATTGTACTACAAACATTTCAATAAATAAATGTTTTCATTTCATAGATGCGTTGACGATTCGTTCATCTCTATGATACTATTTACAAGTGTGTTTTCGTTAAAGGTATACCGATTAAGGAGGTGTCAAGCATGTCTCGTAAATGCTTCGTAACAGGAAAGAAACCAAGTACAGGAAATCATGTATCTCATGCCAATAATAAGAATAAGCGCTCATGGGGTGTAAACGTCCAAAAGATTCGAATGCTCGTAAATGGTAAACCCAAACGTGTGTATGTATCCGCTCGCGCATTGAAATCCGGTAAAATTGAACGTATTTAAGGATAAATCCGATTTTTATTAGATACACATGTTCTTTGATGTAGGCAAACAAAGAAGCACCCTTGGGTGCTTCTTTAATTTGGAGTTATCTGCATACTGTTGAGATAACGTGATCGATGATGTGTAGAACTGCTCTTGGATCAATTCTTGCTAAATGTGTGGATCACCGCTTTAACAATACCACCCAAGAATCTAGGTAATTTGAACGTATAGAACTTCATTTTCTAGCCCTCCTTTATGCAGGAAGTGAAACCCCTACATTTCCTTTGTACAGTATATGCCTAGACGGAAGAAAAGTGCTAGAATTAGAATCCTCACGAATTGGAGCGCAAGCCGTACTCCTTCTGACAACGCAGGAAGAAGATTACCCGCGAATTTGACTAATCGCTTCTGCACGATTGGCATGAGTAAATATAGCTTGACCTGCTACAAGTACGTTAGCTCCTGCTTCTCTGACAAGTTTTGCAGTTAACGCGTTAATTCCGCCATCCACTTGAATATCAAGATGAGATAACTCTAGACGAGTGACTTGTTCACGAAGTTGCTTGATTTTGCTCAGCATACCCGAAATGAAGGTTTGTCCGCCAAACCCTGGATTGACTGTCATCAGTAATACAAGATCTATATCCTCGCCTAAGACATGCTCAATCATCGATAAGGGTGTTGCAGGGTTTAACACAACTCCTGCTTGTGCACCGTTGCTTTTGATAATGTCTAGGACACGATGCAAATGCGTACATGCTTCTACATGCACAGAGATTCGATCTGCACCTGCTGCGATGAAATCAGTAATGTAACGTTCGGGGTGTTCAATCATCAAATGAACGTCAAATGGAAGCTTGCAATGTGAACGAATCGACGAGACAATGAGTGGCCCCACCGTAAGATTCGGTACAAAATGACCATCCATCACATCAATATGAATCCAGTCCGCTCCAGCTTGCTCTACGTTCTTTACTTCTTCAGCAAGACACGAGAAATCTGCTGATAATAGAGAAGGTGCAACAATAGTCATTAATCTAGTACCTCTTCTTTCGATCTTTGATTTATTGAAAAAACACAATATAATG
>CAMCVV010000027.1 GCA_945881905.1 Paenibacillus alvei | reverse complement strand
GGTCCGGCAAGTGAACAAGTCGATATATTAAAACAAATGATCGAAGCAGGAATGAATGTGGCTCGGTTAAATTTCTCTCATGGAGATTTTGAAGAGCATGGAGCGAGAATCAAGAATATTCGTCAAGCAGAGAAAGAAACAGGTAAGATCGTTGCTATTTTGCTAGATACCAAAGGACCTGAGATTCGGACGGGTAAGTTAAAAGAAGAACCCATAGAACTTATTCAAGACCAGAAGATCATTCTAACAACAGATGAAATCCTTGGGGATGCATCCAAAATTTCTGTTACTTATCGCCAACTTCCTCAAGATGTAAGTATAGGTTCAACGATTCTGATCGATGATGGTTTAATTGGACTTAGAGTGTTAGCGGTCCAAGGCAACGAAATCGAATGTTTGATTGTCAATGGAGGTTCACTCAAAAGTAAAAAAGGAGTCAACGTTCCTGGAGTAAGAATCAAACTTCCTGGGATCACAGAGAAAGACAAGAATGATATTTTGTTTGGAATCGGACAAGCTGTTGATTTTATTGCTGCTTCATTTGTTCGCAAAGCAAGTGATGTGATTGAAATTAGAGAACTCTTAGAAAATCATAACATGTCCCACATCCAAATCATTAGTAAGATTGAAAATCAAGAAGGTGTAGATAATTTAGATGAAATTCTTGCAGTATCTGATGGTTTGATGGTAGCTAGAGGTGACCTCGGTGTAGAAATTCCTGCTGAAGATGTGCCGATAGTGCAGAAACAAATGATCAAAAAATGTAATCACGCTGGAAAACCTGTGATTACAGCAACAATGATGTTAGATTCTATGCAACGTAATCCTCGACCAACCAGAGCAGAAGCCAGTGATGTAGCTAATGCTGTATTTGATGGAACAGATGCAGTCATGCTCTCAGGTGAAACAGCCGCAGGTAAATACCCGATCGAATCTGTAAGTACGATGGCACGCATAGCAAGAAGAGCAGAAGAATCGCTAGACCACAAAGAAATATTCATACGAACTGCACAAGCACAACAAACGACAATCACTGAATCGATTAGTCAAGCAGTAGCTAATTCAGCTCTCGAGTTAGGAGCGAAAGCCATTTTAACTGCTACAGAAAGCGGTTATACAGCACGAATGGTTTCCAAATACCGACCGAAATGTCCAATTGTTGCAGTTACACCCAAAGATGAAGTGTTACGTAGGTTATCATTGATTTGGGGCGTCTTCCCTATCAAATGTATGTCAGCACAAACAACCGATGAATTATTTGATCTAGCGGTGGATAGTAGTATGGAAAGTGGATTTGTCAAATTAGGGGATTTAGTCGTGATTACAGCAGGTGTTCCAGTAGGCCGAAGCGGGACAACCAATCTAATCAAAGTTCACCAAGTTGGAGAAATGATTGCGAAGGGAACAGGGATCGGTCGACAAAGTGCAACTGGAAAAGTAATTGTAGCCCATAATGCGATTGAAGCGAACAATAACATGGTCGATGGTGCAATTCTTGTGTGTATTTCAAGCGACAAAGACTATATGCCAGCGATTCAAAGAGCTTCAGGAATGATTACTGAAGCAGGTGGGATTACCTCTCATGCTGCTGTTGTAGCATTGAGTTTAGGCATTCCTGTCATTGTAGGTGTAGAGCGAGCAACGCAACTGATTCATGATGGCGTTGAAATATCGATATATCCTGAAGTCGGTGTTGTGTATTCAGGGAAAACAAAAGTCCTGTAAGATTTATTTTACGAGTCGGACATGAAAGAGACACGATAGATATGCTACGAACCTTGATTTTTGTCACAATGATCATCACGATAGGTGAATGTGCAATATTCTTTCTTTTTAGTCATTATATGGGAAGTGGAAGAACCCTTCTCATCATTATTATTACAAGTTTTCTAGGTGTAATCCTCGTCAAAAGAGAATCCCGAAAAGTATGGAGATATGCGAGGTCCCAGTGGTCCGAAGGTATTTTGCCAACACCAGCTATCGTGAAGGGAATTTCTCTTTTTGTGGCAGGTATATTATTTATCGTTCCCGGATTACTCACAGATATTGTTGCGTTGACATTATTGATTCCCATTACGAGAAATGTGTACATTTCTTTGCTTGGAATATTTCTCAATAAAAAGATCACAACGAGCAGATTCAAGAGATTGTAGGCGAACGACCTTCTTTAATATAGGTGACAATATGACGGAACACGTGTGCTCGTTTCAACGAAAATATCATCACGACAATGACTGGACCCAGAAACAAACCGATGAAATTAAAAATCTGCAGACCTGCAAACATTGAAAATAAAATAAGTAGTGGATTCATCCCAATGCTGGACGCAAGGATTTTTGGTTCAATGATTTGTCTAACAATCACAATAATGGCATACAATATACTTAATCCAACACCCAAATAAACATCCCCTTGAAAGAAAAACACAACCAAAATCCAAGGCACCATAAATGCACCAGTTCCTAAATAAGGTAGCAGATCCACAAACCCAACAAACAAACCGATGAGAATCGCATATTTCACTTGAAGGATAAATAGTCCAGTAATTACAAAAACTGCAGTCAATGAAATGAGAATGATCTGTGCTCTTAAATATCCAAATAAAGCTTTTTGTAGATCGATTTTAATAACGGAATAAATACCTTGTACAGTTTGAGGTAACCACGTAGTAAAGCGTTGTTTATATTGAGGCCAATCTTTTGTAATAAAAAAAGTTGCAAGCAAACATACAATGATAAACACAAGAATACCAGTAAGAGATGTAAGGAATCTGATTATAGTACTTAAGATAAATGTAATCACAGATTGACTGAATTCAGCTAGAGTCGATGTCGTCATAGAAATATTCTTGTTAATCGTTTTTTGCAAACTAGGGTTTTGGTCATAGAAAGAAGTAATATTTTGATAAATGTTTTGCAAATAAGTGGAATGAATCAATTGAAAGAAACCCGACCTCCAATTCTCATAGTTTTTTTGGAGGAAGTCTGTGAGTTGATTGATTTCAATGATGATACCTAACACGAGTAACGCACCTAGAATCGCTGTTGTTAGGATGCATATCAGCAAAGACACCAAAGTAGCTAGCCACCGTGGAAACCTGAGCTTAAGGTTGAAGAATTGAACAAGTGGTTTTAGGGTGTAAGCAAGTAACCAAGCAATTAAAAATGGTGTTAATATCGGAATCGTATAATAAATCACGATACAAATCATCAAGATTACAAGTGTGACCCAAGTTCCACGGAATATTTGATGTACCATTCGAGGGTTTAGAATATCCATTCAACGTTCTCTCCTTGCTCATAATATCACTATTGTATCACGAGATTGTTTTGATTCATAACTATAAAATTATATAAATAGTGTATTTTTATTTATACTATTTATGGATTAGGAATAGTGACCTTCATATCCATATCTAGAACAGTATTTACAAAAAACCCATCATAATACTGCACATGAAACAGCTCACGAATCTGCATATGAATCAGCTCATGAAACTCGGGTTTGCGCCTATCGAAAATATTATTTATTGCACTGATAATGAAATTCTATACATGGGTTCCTTCACTAAAACTTCAAAATCAATTATGATAATGAATAAAGATAACGAAATCTTGTAATGAATTGGAAAAGGAGAGATCTCATGACTACAACTAAGGGTTTAGAAGGCATTGTTGCCACGACTTCTTCCATAAGCTCTATTATCGATGGAATTCTCACATATCGCGGAATCGATATTGATGAATTAGCGCTTCACGCTTCATTTGAAGAAGTTATTTATTTGCTGTGGTTTGGCAAATTGCCTAATCAAACTGAGCTTGTGCAGCTTCAAAATGATTTGAATCAGCATTATGAAATCCCTTGTGAAATTATCGCCCAAATGAAGATGTACCCCAAAACAGCTAATGCGATGGCAGTATTGCGAAGTGTTGTATCGAGTCTTGCTTTATATGATGAAGAAGCGAATGATAATCATCGTGATGCAAATATTCGCAAAGCCATTAAACTGCAAGTGCAAATACCTACGATTATTGCTGCTTTTTCTAGAATCAGGAACAACTTAGAGCCACTGGCATCAAGAGGATATCCAACCATTGCTGCGAACTTCTTATATCAATTAACAGGGAAAGAACCTGATCCGATTGCAGTTAATGCACTTGATAACGCATTAGTCCTTCATGCCGATCATGAGTTAAATGCATCTACGTTCGCTGCACGAGTGACAGTTGCTACGCTAACCGATATGTATTCAGGTATTACATCTGCAATCGGAACACTGAAGGGACCTCTTCATGGTGGTGCAAATGAAGCAGTGATGGAAATGCTTGAAGATATTGGTACGTATGACCGAGTAGAAAGCTATATTCTGGCTGCATTAGAAAGAAAAGATAAGATTATGGGGTTTGGCCATCGTGTGTATAAGAATGGAGACCCGCGCGCGAAACATTTGCAAAAAATGTCATATGAATTAGGGAAAATTACCGATAATTTAAATTGGTACCATATGTCGATCAAAATCGATGAAATGATCACATCGATGAAAGGCCTCAAGCCGAATGTGGATTTCTATTCTGCATCTGTGTACACGTCACTTGATATTCCTCGTGATCTATTCACTCCTATTTTTGCGATTAGTCGAACATCGGGTTGGACAGCTCATATGTTAGAGCAATACGAGAACAATCGTTTAATCAGGCCTAGAGCAGAATACATCGGTCCTACCCAACAATCGTACATCCCTATGGATGTGCGGTGAATAGTTCTGTAATGTAACCCAATAACGAATATAGCAATCATAATCAAGGAGGGCAATTTATGCCGAAATTTCAGTATTACGCAGAGCCTACACATGGACAACCCATTACCATTCTTAGTGGTGAACTTCAAGTTCCTGACCAACCCATTATTCCTTATATAGAAGGAGACGGCACAGGTCCAGACATATGGGCAGCTTCAGTTAGAGTAATCGATGCAGCTGTAGAGAAAGCTTATCAAGGTAAAAAGAAAATTGCTTGGTATGAAGTATTTGCGGGTCAGAAAGCGTTTGACAGATACAATAGTTGGTTACCTGAAGACACTTTAACTGCTATTCGCCAATATATCGTTGCGATCAAAGGACCATTGACTACACCGATAGGTGGAGGTATTCGTTCATTGAATGTTGCGCTTCGTCAAGAATTAGATTTATATGTATGCTTGCGACCGGTTCGATATTTCCAAGGTGTTCCTTCACCTGTGAAAAGACCCGAGCTTGTCGATATGGTAATTTTCCGCGAGAACACAGAAGATATATACGCGGGCATTGAATGGGAAGCAGGTTCAGCGGACGTACAAAAAGTGATCCGCTTCTTACAAAATGAAATGGGAGTCAAGAATATCCGGTTCCCTGATACATCAGCGATTGGTGTGAAACCTGTTTCTTCAGAAGGAACTGAGCGACTTGTTCGTGGAGCTATCCAATATGCTGTCGATCATCAGCGAAAATCAGTGAGTATTGTTCACAAAGGCAATATCATGAAATACACCGAAGGTGGCTTTAAGAACTGGGGCTATGCATTAGCTGAAAGAGAATTTGGTGATCAGACATTCACATGGTCACAATATGATCGAATCAAAGCTGAGCAAGGTGCTGATGCAGCAAACCAAGCACAAAAAGATGCAGAACGATCAGGTAAGATTATTGTGAAAGATGTGATCGCTGACATTGCCCTACAACAAGTACTTACGAGACCGACAGATTTCGATGTCATTGCTACACTGAATTTAAATGGAGATTATTTGTCTGATGCATTGGCTGCACAAGTAGGGGGAATCGGTATTGCTCCGGGAGCAAACATCAACTATGTAACTGGACACGCGATTTTCGAAGCTACGCATGGTACTGCTCCTAAGTATGCGGGTCTCGATGTTGTAAATCCAGGATCAGTGATTTTATCAGGCGTCATGATGCTTGAACATCTAGGGTGGTTAGAAGCAGCGAACTTGATATACCAAGGATTGGAAGCTTCGATTAATCATAAAACCGTAACGTACGATTTTGCACGTCAAATGGAAGGTGCAAAAGAAGTCAAGTGTTCAGAGTTCGCAAATGAAATTATCAACAACATGTAGTCAACTTTTCAGAGGGGGATTGATCTGATGGCCATTCGACGTAACAAAATAACTGTAGTAGGTGCTGGGTTTACAGGAGCAACTACTGCGTACATGCTAGCACAAAAAGAACTCGGGGATGTTATACTTCTAGATATTCCTCAACTCGAGAATCCAACAAAAGGCAAAGCACTTGATATGCTAGAAGCTAGTCCTGTTCAAGGATTTGATAGTCTCATTATCGGGACATCGAATTACACCGATATCGTACATTCGGATATTGTAATCATCACAGCGGGTATTGCTCGTAAACCTGGGATGAGCCGAGATGATTTAGTGAATACCAATGCAGGTATCGTCAAATCTGTTTGTGAAAACATCAAAACATATGCACCAGAATCAATCGTGATTGTTTTGAGTAATCCTGTTGATGCAATGACGTATGTAGCTTATCAAACACTGGGATTCCCAAAAAATCGTGTCATCGGTCAATCAGGAGTCTTAGACACTGCAAGGTATTGCACGTTCATTTCGCAAGAACTGAATGTGTCTGTCGAAGATGTTCGCGGAGTAGTCATCGGTGGACACGGAGATGATATGGTTCCTCTTGTCCGCTACACCACTGCAGGGGGTATTCCGATAGAGAAGTTAATTCCAACTGACCGCATCGAAGCGATTGTTCAACGTACGCGCACAGGTGGTGGTGAGATCGTGAACTTACTAGGGAATGGTAGCGCGTATTACGCTCCAGCCGCATCCTTAGTTCAAATGACGGAAGCGATACTTAAAGACAAAAAACGAATTCTTCCTACAATCGCCCTTCTACAAGGTGAATATGGGTACGACAACTTATTTATGGGTGTGTTGACTATTCTTGGTGGCAATGGGATTGAGAAGGTGTTGGAGATAGAATTGACACATGAAGAGAAAGCTGCACTCGATAAAACAGCAGAATCCGTACGAAACGTCATCAAAATAGTAGCGCAATAAATAAAACGTGTATACAGAATGTGGCTGTATACACGTTTTTTAAACTTGTCTGAAGCGAATCATTTAAGATATACTATAAATAAATCAAAGCTTCATAGGGGGATATATGTACAATATCGTGTTATTTATTCATGTCGTGAGTGCGATGCTATTGGGAGTTTATCTAGTGATTCCGTTTATTTGGAGCAAAACAAATGACTTATTAGCTGATGCGCAGTATAGTTATCTACAAATTCTAACTCTGTTCAATCGCATCGGCCAGTATTCGTTGATCGCTTTGTTCATTACAGGTGGCTATATGGTGAGCAAAGTCGATGTTACTGTTACTTGGATAATTACAGTTATCGCTCTTCTAGTTCTGATTGGCGCATTAACAGGAATGATCGGATCCAAAATGAAGAAAATGATGGCACTTAACAAGCAAGGCAAATTGATTATCAAAGAAGTCTCGAGCTTGAAACTGTTTTTTTGGATCAACGGCATTTTCGTCGTTACATCGATATATTTAATGTTAAATCAAAATATCATCTAGACGCATGGACAGGCATTCTATTCACTTAACTCATCTAACGTCTTCTCTAGACTTGGAGCAAAATGCTCTAGAAAATAGCGCACTTCGGGCATGTCCATTTCGTGAATGGCGTGCTCGATTTGTTTTCTTGCCACTGCGAATTCGCGATTTCCAGCAGAAAGCTCAGTCAAGCATTTCAAATAAGCGTCGAGCAAATCAGCAGCTTTCACATAGGATCGCAGTTCGGAAGAATCTGATTTACTCGAAATCAAAGGTGAATAGATATGCTGTAGCTGTTCAGGCACCTTGCTCGATAGTTTCTGTGAAGCAATCGCTTCGATATGGCGGAAGCTGTTCAATATTTCTTGATTCTGGTGTTTAACAGGTGTAGGAATATCGCCTGTAAACACTTCGATCGCATCATGGAACAATGCCATTGACACCGCTTCACCTGTGGCAATGTGTTTGTGGTAAATTTCATTGGCAATCGAACATAGCATGTGAGTAAGAATGGCAACATGATAGGAATGCTCTGCTACATTTTCTTTGACCACATTGCGCATTAAACTCCATCGTTCAATATATCGTAATCGGTACAAATATGCAAAAAAATCACTATTCATGGTAGAACCTCTTTCTGAACTTGTCATGATCGAGAGCTGAAGCACACACGCATATGCTATAATACATAATAAATTGCAATGACATATGAAGGAGAGATGCAACCGCATGTTACATTTTCAAAAAAGTATATATGACTTAATCGTCGAGACGTCTACCAACCTTCCAGGAGATGTAAGGAAAGCGATCCAACGTGCCAATGAACAAGAAGACCAGAATACGAGATCTGCCCTTTCACTTACTACTATAGCAGAGAATATTCATATGGCTGAGCACAATGTTTCGCCGATTTGTCAAGACACCGGTATGCTGACTTTCATCATACACTGTCCAGTGGGTGCGAATCAAATCGAAATGAAGAAACAAATTCTGCAATCGATTGCTCAAGCAACCAAAGAAAGCAAATTAAGACCCAATTCGGTGGATTCGATTACAGGCGTCAATAGCGGGGATAACTTGGGTCCAGGAACTCCTGTCATTCATTTCGAACAATGGGAACAAGATATCATTGAAGTCAAGCTGATCTTAAAAGGTGGCGGCTGCGAAAACAAAAATATTCAATATAGTTTACCAATCGAACTTGAAGGTATTGGTAAAGCAGGTAGAGATCTAGATGGCATTCGCAAATGCATCATGCACTCCGTATATCAAGCACAAGGTCAAGGATGCAGTGCAGGGTTCATTGGCGTAGGTGTAGGAGGTGATCGTACCAGTGGGTATGAGCTTGCCAAACAGCAGTTGTTTCGTTCCTTAGAGGATACCAACGAACAAGATGAATTACGTCAATTAGAACAATACGTCATGGAACATGCGAACACTTTAGGAATTGGCACGATGGGGTTTGGAGGTAAGGTTACACTCCTTGGTTGCAAAATCGGGGTAATGAATCGACTGCCGGCTAGCTTCTTCGTGTCTGTCGCTTATAACTGTTGGGCATTTCGCAGGCAAGGCATACATATCGATACACACTCTGGTGCGATACAACAATGGTTATATCCCGCGGGTCACCAGATTGCTGCTAACATAGGGGTATCTTCTGCGACTGCAGATACTGCAGATCACATTCAAGATCCTTCACGCCCTCGAGAGATTGTTCTGCATACACCCATCACGGAGGAACAAGTACGTCAACTACATGTCGGGGATGTCGTCATCATTCATGGGATGATGCATACGGGTCGCGATGCACTCCACAGCTACTTGATGAACCATGATTCGCCTGTTGATCTCAATGGGGCAGCCTTGTATCATTGTGGACCTGTCATGAGTAAAGATGAATCAGGAGAATGGCATGTCAAAGCTGCGGGACCCACGACGAGTATACGTGAAGAACCATATCAAGGAGACATTATCAAGAAATTCGGTATTCGCGCTGTAATTGGAAAAGGCGGTATGGGTGATAAAACACTACAAGCTTTGCAAGAGCATGGCGCTGTGTATATCAATGCCATTGGGGGGGCAGCACAATATTATGCCAGGTGCTTCACGAAAGTCGAAGGTGTGGATTTCTTGGAATTCGGTATACCTGAAGCGATGTGGCATTTGCATACAGAAGGATTCGCAGCCATTGTTACGATGGATGCTCATGGCAACAGCCTTCATGCAGATGTCGAAAAAAGCTCACTACACAAACTCGCTAAATTAAAAGATCCTGTATTCCATTCATGAAAGCGCACCACCCTTTAGGGAGGGAATTGAACCAATGATCAAGTTTCGTATCCAACTCATGCTTGCTCTCTTCATACCCATCGTTGGATATATGTTGATTGCCATAAGCATACGAAATCTAATGGACACAGATCAATATTTTTGGTTATCTATAGGTTTAGGGATAATTGCGATTGTTAGTGCATTTGCTTGTGTGAGCTATCTCATGTCAAGGAGTATACGTCAACCGATTCAACATATCACACGCGTTGCGAAGCAAATCAATTCGACGGACGCTTCAGCTCGATTACATCTTGAAAGTAAAGGTGAATGGAGTCAAATCGGACAAGCCATGAATCAAATGGCAGATCTTCTGCAACATCACATGAACCGAACAATCGAAAGTGAAGGCAGATTAAGAAATATATTGGGGAATATGATCAGTGGTGTAATGATCATTGATCGTGATCATCGGATTGTTTCGATTAACGCGGCAGCTGAAATGATTTTTGGGTTATCATCTGAAGTCTGCGTAGGGAAACAATATTACGAAACGAAACAGCAATTCGAATTCACGCAATTAATTGAAGAAGGTATGTATTCACACGAACGAATTCGCGACGAGATCCTCTTATATTATCCAGAGGAGCGTATTCTCGATGTGTATATTACACCTATTACCCAAACCGATGGCACGTGGTCAGGACTACTGATCGTATTAGATGATATCACAGCTGTGCGCAGATTAGAACGAATGCGCAGTGAGTTCGTAGCGAATGTATCGCATGAGCTGAAGACTCCTCTTGCCGCTGTGAAAGGCTTCGCAGAAACCTTGTTATCAGGTGCACTTCAGGATAGAGAGACAGCAGAATCGTTCATTCAGATCATATTTGATGAAAGTGAGCGACTGAATCGCTTAATCGGCGATATTTTAGAATTATCCAAAATAGAATCTAAGCGAATTCCGTTACAATTCTCGCCTATTCACTTGTCGAAATTCATTATAAATATCTTTCAAATGATGAATGCTGAAGCGCAAAAGAAAAAAATCATACTTAACATGCAGATAGATGATAAATTATACATAGAAGCAGATGAAGACCGTTTACGACAAATACTGATCAACTTGATTTCCAACGGCATTAATTATACACCTGAAGAAGGGAAAGTCACGGTTGTGGTCACGATGATCCATCCGATTGGTGATCAAGAGCAATATCAAAGCGTACAAATCAAAATCATCGACACCGGGATAGGTATTCCCAAAAGAGACCTGCCGCGGATTTTTGAGCGATTTTATCGTGTAGACAAAGCTCGTTCGAGACTATCAGGAGGTACAGGATTAGGATTATCTATTGTCAAGCACCTCGTAGAGCTTCATAATGGACATATAAGTGTAGAGAGCAAAGTTGGAATCGGTACAGAGTTCATGCTAGAATTGCCAATAATTCATGAAAACTACTAAGAATATAAGGGGGCGGCGATGTCGAAGAACATATTGATCATTGAAGATGAACCTACGTTAGCTAGATTACTATCCTATAATCTCAAGCAAGTCGGATATGACATTCAAGTCAAAGATCACGGCAATGAAGGATTCCAAGAAGCGATGGCTAATACATATGATTTGATCATCCTCGATGTGATGCTCCCAGGCATGAATGGCTTTGAGATTCTGGCCAAACTTCGACAACAAGAAAACGCAACACCTGTTATATTCCTTACTGCTCGAAATGCGGAAGAAGAAGTCGTACAAGGATTGAAGTATGGTGCTGATGATTATTTGACGAAGCCATTTGGTGTTTCTGAATTACTTGCTCGCGTGGCGGTAGTGTTGCGCAGATCACAATCAGGCCATGATCCTGCAGAAAACAAAGAACCCTTAGCTGATGATGCAATTGTATGTGGTGATTTACGGGTATATCCAGATAAGTATGAAGCAGTATTACATGGGAAGTCAATTTCTTTACGTCCTAAGGAATTTGAAGTTTTGCTATATTTAGTAAAACGACCTGGTATTGTGGTAACAAGAGATGATCTAATGAATGTAGTTTGGGGATTTGATTATTTCGGGGGTCAACGAACCGTGGATGTTCATATGAGTTCATTAAGGAAAAAGCTAGAGATGAATCAGCAAACGGTGAGGATCGATGCGATTCGAGGTGTAGGCTACAAACTGATCCATCAATCTGCAAAAAAATAAAAAAACGGCAAAACATCAGATAAGCTGACTGATATCTGTAGTTTGAAATACAACTGATGTTGACTATAATATAGGTAATAAGGAATAGTTTTGTAAACAAAATAAGCGTAAAGGGAGAAGTGAATATGTCCAAAAAATATCGAGTCGCGATTATCGGTTGTGGTGGTATCGCCAACGGAAAGCACATGCCAAGTCTAATGAAGCATCCGCAAGTAGAACTCGTTGCATTTTGTGATATTCTCATTGAAAAAGCGCAGCAAGCTGCAACTGATTATGGTCATCCTGATGCGTTGGTATATGCTAATTACCTTGATGTATGCCAAGATCAAACCATCGATATCATCCATGTATGTACGCCCAATGACTCGCATGCGGAAATTACCATAGCTGCACTTGAATCTGGAAAGCATGTCATGTGTGAAAAACCGATGGCCAAAACTGCAGCAGATGCCAAGAGAATGCTTGAAGTCGCGAAGCGAACAGGAAAGAAGCTTACGATTGGGTATAACAACCGATTCAGAGCAGATAGTCAATATTTACATCAGATTTGTTCAGATGGTGATCTTGGTGAAATTTACTTTGCTAAAGCTCATGCGATTCGACGACGTGCAGTTCCTACATGGGGTGTTTTTCTAGATGAAGAGAAGCAAGGTGGCGGACCGTTGATCGATATCGGTACACATGCCCTCGACTTGACGCTTTGGATGATGAACAATTATAAACCCAAAGTCGTGCTCGGAACAAGCTACCATAAATTATCGCAGCGGGCCAATTCAGCTAATGCTTGGGGACCATGGGATCCTGCTCAGTTCACAGTCGAAGATTCAGCTTTTGGTATGATTACCATGGAGAATGGTGCCACCATCATGCTTGAATCGAGTTGGGCACTCAATACACTTGAAGTCGATGAAGCGAAGTGCACTCTTTCTGGTACAGAAGGCGGAGCTGATATGAAAGACGGTCTGCGCATCAATGGTGAGAAGCATAGTCGATTGTATATGAACAAGATTGATTTGAAAGCAGGTGGTGTTGCTTTTTTCGAAGGACAAGGCGATAACCCTGTTGATTTAGAAATGAGTGTATGGATCAATGCGATCGATACAGACCAAGAACCTGTCGTTACTCCCGAGCAAGCATTTGTCGTATCGCAAATTCTTGAAGCGATCTATGAATCAGCAAAAACAGGTAAAGCTGTATACTTATAGAGAGATTCCCTCAAAGACGGCTCCTGTATGCAAAAGGAGTCGTTTTTTGTTTGTGTCCAAAAAATTAAAATGTAAAAATATATAAATTTTACAATAAACTATTGACATTAGACAAAATATGACATAAATTATATATTGTAACAGCGTGTCGAAATCACATTAAAAACCATAAGAATTCATAGAATTGTTTTGCTTACATAGTTTCAAATGTGCGCTAGAACTTTTTATGATAGGAACAGTTTTTAGTAGATTCGGGTTTGAGATGAGTAATTGAGTATATCTAATTTCAACTAAGAGGAGAGAATTCATAATGTTGAAGTTAAACCAAGTTTGTAAAGAATATTCATACGACAAACAGACATTACCAGTTGTGAAAAACGTTTCTTTAGAAGTGAAGCAAGGTACATTCGTAGCTTTGGTTGGTCCTTCTGGATGCGGGAAATCTACTTTACTTAATATGATTGGAGCACTTGATCAACCAAGTAGTGGCCAAATCTATTACAACGATTTAGAGATAAGCACATGCTCCGAGAATCAAAAAGAACAGTATCGACTAGAGAAACTCGGAACTATTTTTCAAAATTTTAATTTAATTCCACATCTGAGCGCTCAAGAAAACATCGAAGTCCCTATGATCATTGCAGGAATCAATCGATCCAAGCGCAGGAAGAAATGCAAAGAGTTACTTGAACTTGTTGGATTATCTGATCGAATGCATCACAAGCCAAATCAATTATCGGGTGGTCAAAAGCAAAGAGTTGCTATCGCGAGAGCATTAGCGTTGAATCCTGCATTACTATTGGCTGATGAACCAACAGGTGCTTTAGACAGTCAAAACAGTATATTGATTCTCCAATTATTAAAAGATATTGTAAAGCAAAAAGGAACAACCATTATTATGGTCACACATTCTTCTGAGATTGCAGCTGAAGCAGATCATCTGATTACGATGTTTGACGGCGAAATTATTCAAGAAGAACATGCATCAGAAGGAATTATCACAACGCATTTAAATTCCAAAAGGAAGCTAAATAAAATGGGTTTTGGTGAAGCGATACGTAATGCGATGATGAATTTGTTCAAAAAGAAGTGGCGAACTTTATTGGTTTGCTTGGGATCATCGATTGGTATTTGTGGAATCGCACTCGTAGTTGGATTAGGGATGGGTATTGAAAATAAAATTAAAGAAGAGATTTCACCTTTTTTGGATCCATTAGTGATCAAAGTGAGTACAAAGGAAAGTGAAATCGCACCTGTAGATGAAGCACAACTCGAAGCATTGGCTAGAATTCCTCAAGTAACTTCTAGTTATTATGTATATGAACTCTTTGCAGGTCTCACGTACCTCGAGAAAACCATAGAAACTAAAATCATATCTTCGTCAAAACCACGTGAACATATACGTGATTCAGATATAGACAAACTCATGTACGGACATTATCCGGAAAATCGCAATGAAATTGTTCTTCCACATTACATCGCAACACAATTCATTCCTGAAGGTGAAGATATACAGCAGCTGATAGGTCAAGAAATCACATTGCATGTGATCAGCACTCAGTTGGAAGATCCGACCGCTACAACAGCTATCCAGATGACGATAAGTGGTATACAAATTAAAGGGGTATTGGCCGCTTTATTTAATCCTCTGATTGAACATGAATATGCAAAAGAACTATCGATGGGTTTGAGTCAAGTTCCGCTATCTGTAGTTAAAGAAACGGCAGTAATGGTTGACACAGAAAATGATATCACTGAAGTCACAAAATCAATAGAGGATATGCAATTATACGCAATTAAACCTAATGAAATCATTAAAACAATCACGAAGTATTCTCGCATAGCTCAATCTTTACTTAGCTTCTTCGCTGGAATCTCACTTGTCGTATCTTCAATCATGATCGGTATTGTGCTGTACACCAGTGTATTGGAACGAACGAAAGAAATCGGTATATTGAAAGCACTTGGTGCAAGAAGAAAAGATGTGTTAAGAATTTTCTTAACAGAAGCAGGTTCGATTGGATTCATCTCAGGAACGTTGGGACTTGTGATGGCAGTATCCTTAGGATATATCGGCAACGAGCTGTTCAAACATTACGTATTAAAAAATACAAACGTCTTTCATATTTTTGTGTTTCCCCTTACTTTATGTGTAATCTGTATTTCATTAAGCGTGTTGTTAAGCGTGTGTGCAGGATGGATACCTGCAAGAAGAGCAAGTCGACTCAATCCCGTCGATGCGTTACGACATGAATAATACGAGATATGTTTGAAGGGAGGTGATGAATAAATGGACTTTAATTTCTGGATTAATCTATTCAAAAAGATTATTTCTGTATTAGAGGGAGCTCTAAGTGCGTTTTACTAAAACTAGTTAACCGAAGCGATATCTTAGAATAGAAGGGAAGTGATGAATATGTGGTGGAACTGGAGCTTTTGGGTAAACCTATTCAAACAAATTATCACTGTTATTGAGACAGCCATTAATGGATTCCTCTAAATTCATGCTAAACTATGAGTGAATCACAAGAAATGAAGCCGATACATCGGTGCATATGGACATCTGGTTCAGCATTGCAGGAGTTGTCGCTTCAATCATTCCAAGCATCATAGAATTATTCACTTCAATTACTTGGATGTGTCATCCAATAGGAGAATATATGTATGGAATATAGAAAAAAGCACAAAAAATCAATCACAACTCATAATTGACCGAAGCAATCAACAGAGTTTATCGATCGACAAGGATTCGATCCTCTAGCATGTCATAAAAATCACATTAAGGCATACAACTCGCCAATCGTGATACATATTTACTCGAGAATGTTTACGTCATTCTCGGTTTTTTTATTTTCACACATGCATACATAATTTAATATACCTTATTATGTATATTTTCAAGTGTTATGTGCAACTGAGTTTATTTATATTCTGATAATGTGCTAAAATACTAGAGAACAGTTGAACATGAGGAGTCATGTATGGATAAATTCATCATTATTGATGGGAATAGCATAGCCTATCGTGCATTTTATGGACTACCTTTGTTAAGCAACTCCAAAGGCCTATATACCAATGCCGTATACGGATTTACCACAATGCTTCTTAGACTTCTCGAAGATGAACGGCCTACGCATTTTCTAGTCGCTTTTGATGCGGGTAAGATTACATTTAGACACAAAGATTTTGCAGAATACAAAGGAGGCAGAGCCAAGACTCCGCCTGAGCTCAAGGAACAGTTCCCTGTAATCAAAGAAGTATTGCGTGCATTTGAGATTCCTCAGTTCGAGTTAGATGGATATGAAGCCGATGATATCATCGGTACGCTTACGCGTCTAGCTGATGGTCGAGAAGTAGAAGTACTCGTGGTCACGGGTGACAAAGATATGTTGCAGTTAGCTTCGTCCGTAACAACGATAGCGATTACCCGCAAAGGGATTAGTGAGCTCGAGCGGTTCAAACCAGAACAAATCCAAGAGAAATATGGACTTATGCCACATCAGATTATTGATTTGAAAGGACTTATGGGAGACAGCTCTGACAATATCCCTGGTGTCCCAGGTATAGGGGAGAAGACGGCGCTTAAGCTTCTACACGCCTATGGAACTGTCGAAGAGGTGATCGAGCACACATCAGATCTGAAAGGAAAGCTCAAAGAAAATATCGAACAATATGTCGATCAAGCAATGATGAGTAAATCGCTCGCAACGATATTTCGCGAAGTGCCGATGTCTTTAGACTGGAATAGCTTCCGATATCAAGGATATAATAAACAATCACTTTCTGATCTATTTCATGCTTTGGAATTCAAATCTTTAATAGAAAAAATGGATTTCGGTGAAAAGTCTCCTCAGCCTAAAGAAGATGAAGAGAAAATAATCTACCATATCGTTCAAACCCACGACCTAGAACCTTGGAAAGCAGCGCTCGCTCACACAACAACGATTCATGTAGAAGTGGTTCAGGACAATCCGCATCAAGCGGATGTGCTAGGCGTTTGTTTTCTCGCTGAAGCGGAGATGAATTCCATCCATTACTTTGTACCATTCGATGTTCTCTTAAGTGAAGGGGCTTTATTTGCACGTGAATGGTTACAGGATCACCGCATCAACAAACAATTATTTGATGCGCATCGAGCACAGCTTGCGCTAGCATGGCAAGGAATTTCACTACGCGGGGTACAATTCGATGTATTACTTGCTGCGTATCTCCTCGATCCTACTGAATCGATACTGACGTTAAGCGGTTTAACTTCACGATATCAAGTGATGTATGTGAGAGCAGATGATGAAGTGTATGGTAAAGGAGCAAAATTTCAAGTTCCTGAGCTTGCGGTGTTAGCAGAACATATATGTCGTAAAGCAGAAATGATCCATCGTGTTGCACCACTACTGCGAATTGAATTAGCACAAAATCAGATGAATGAGCTCTGTTTCGACTTGGAATTACCTTTGTCTAGGGTACTTGCAGAGATGGAATTGACAGGTATACAAGTAGATACTAAGAGCCTTCAGCAATTCGGACATGAATTAAGCGTACAGATCGAAGACATGGTGACACGTATTTATGAGGTTGCAGGGATTGAATTCAACATCAATTCACCTAAGCAGCTTGGGGAAATTTTATTTGAGCGACTGGGATTGCCAACGATGAAGAAGAACAAAACAGGTTATTCCACAGATGCCGAGGTATTGGAGAAGTTATCTCCGTATCATCCGATCGTGGGTTCCATATTGCATTATCGACAATTAGCTAAGTTACAGTCGACGTATGTGGAAGGATTACTGAAAGAAGTTCGTCCCGAGACAGGTAAGATCCACACATATTATAAACAGACGATTGCAGCAACTGGACGTCTAAGCAGTCAATATCCGAATTTGCAAAACATTCCGATTCGATTAGAAGAAGGAAGGAAAATCCGCAAAGTATTTGTGCCTTCTCTCGAGAAGGGGTACATTCTTACTGCAGATTATTCACAAATCGAACTAAGGGTCCTTGCACATATATCTCAAGACCCTAACTTAATCGAAGCGTTTTTGCAAAATCTCGACATCCACACGAAGACAGCGATGGACGTTTTTGGTGTTTCCGAAGACCAAGTTGATAGTAATATGCGTCGTCAAGCGAAAGCAGTGAATTTCGGAATCGTTTATGGCATTAGTGATTATGGACTTGCTCAGAATTTGGATATTTCTCGCAAGCAAGCTGCAGCGTTCATTGAGCAATATTTTGCAGTATTTCAAGGTGTTCGCAGCTACATGGAACATATCGTAGCAGATGCGCGACGTGATGGGTATGTGTCAACATTGCTTCAACGAAGACGATATCTACCGGAAATTACAGCGTCCAACTTTAATTTGCGTTCCTTCGCTGAACGAACGGCAATGAATTCGCCGATACAAGGAACAGCAGCGGACATTATCAAGTTAGCGATGGTTCAGATGTCCACACGCATACAAGAAGAACACCTCCAAAGCCGAATGCTGCTGCAAGTCCATGATGAACTCGTATTTGAAGTGCCAGAAGAAGAGGTAGAGATGATGAAGCGGATCGTACCCGAAGTCATGGAGCAAGCGCTTCGTTTGGATGTTCCCTTACAAGTAGATGTCGAAGTCGGTCTGACATGGTACGATGCGAAATAAGATGGATCGCCCAAGATGAAGAGTGCTCATCAACAGGATGTTCGATACATATCAGAATTACGATGTATGGCATGTCTGCTCCTTGATGTAAAGAAGTAACATTTGCGCTGTGAGGTGTTGGGATTATGCCAGAATTACCCGAAGTGGAAACAGTACGAAGAACTTTAAGTGAATTGGTGATCGGCAAGAGAATTACTTCTGTCGAAGTCTTACTGCCGCGAATTATTATCAAGCCCGATGACCCACACGAATTCGAAGCGATACTCAAGCAACAGACGATAAGACACATTGAGCGCAGAGGCAAGTTTTTGCGATTTATTTTAGATGACTACGTATGGGTTTCACATTTGCGCATGGAAGGTCGATATGGATTATATCCAGCAACGGATGAAGTGGAACGTCATACCCATGTGATCTTTCATTTCGATGATGGTATGGATTTACGCTATAAGGATGTCCGCCAATTCGGAACGATGCATGTATTTAAGAAAGGTGAGGATTTACATCAGAAGCCTCTTAATCAATTAGGACTGGAGCCCTTGGACGAGAGCTTCACTTTACACCAATTCAAGAAATGTATCGCTCATCGCACAACGAAGATTAAACCTCTTTTGTTGAATCAAGCATTTGTTGTCGGGATCGGGAATATTTATGTAGATGAATCGTTATATCATGCTCGCATTCATCCGGAGCGCGAAGCCGTGTCTCTGACTCATCTTGAATTGAAACGATTGCACGCAGCTATCGTGAACACCTTACGCGAGTCTGTACAAGTAGGTGGTTCGTCGGTGAAGTCTTATGTGAATGGGCAAGGCGAGATCGGGCTATTCCAGCATCAATTGCACATCTATGGGCGAGAAGGCCAACCGTGTTACCGTTGTGGCCATGAAATTATCAAAATGTTCGTTAATGGTCGTGGTACGCATATCTGTTTGCGGTGTCAACTCCAAGGGAAGATTAGCTTGACACACAGTCAATAAGGGTAAGGGGCTTTCGCTTAGGGAAGCACCCTCTTCAACACCTATCCATATCCTATGGTATGGATATCATCGAGGAGGGTTTGAAGAATTATGGTTGCTGTGTTTATGCTCGCATTAGCTGTTAGCATGGATGGATTTGGAGTTGCAGTGACTTATGGTTTGCGTCACATACGTGTTCCTGTTATATGTATCTTCATTGTTTCATTGTGTTCAGGTATGATTACATTATTAGCGATGAGTGTCGCACAGCAATTCGCTGATTGGATGAGTGCAGATCAAGCAAGACAACTCGGTGCATGGGTGCTGATCATCTTAGGCATGTATGTCATCGCTCAAAAATTCATTCATATCCAGTGGTATCAATATGCGATTGTGATACAAATCTTGCACACTCCACTAGCTGCAGATCGTGATGACTCAGGAAATATTTCGCCTATAGAAGCGGTATGGTTAGGCATTGCGCTATCCTTGGATGCGAGTGGAGCTGGAGTCGGAGCAGCTTGGACTGGGTTGTCCCCTATCATCACTTCGTCCGTCATTGCTATATCCGGGGGATTGTTTATTGCTTTGGGGTTACGTGTAGGATATCAAGCAAGTGATCGTCCTTGGATGTATAAGTATACGTGGTTTCCGGGAAGCTTACTAATCCTATTAGGAATGATCAAATTATTATTGTGATGCGGAGTGAGAAATCATGAAAATCGGATTAACAGGTGGAATCGCATGCGGCAAAAGTACCGTAAGTGATATGTTAGTCAAATACGGTGCACGCTTGATTGATGCAGATCAAGTTGCTCGAGAAATCGTAGCACCTCATCATGCTGTATGGCATCAAATTGTCGAACATTTTGGCGCGGATATCGTCTTGCCGAGTGGTCAACTTGATCGTAAGAAGCTAGGTACATTGATTTTCCAAAATCCTGAGGCACGCCAATATTTGAATGATTTGATGCATCCACCGATTCGAGCGCTAATCCGAAGTCGGATTGAGGCTTATGCGCATACGGACCCAGAACAACTGATTGTAGTTGCTATTCCTTTGCTATATGAATCGGGACTCGAACCGGATTATGATGAAGTGATGGTTGTGTATGTTCCTCCAATTCAACAAATGGAGCGATTAATGGCCAGAGACCAACTTACGTTGGATCAAGCACAACAGCGAATACAAGCTCAGATGCCCATCGATTTAAAGAAAGAGCGTGCTGACAGCGTAATCGATAACCAAGGCAGTCTAGCGGATACCGAGAAACAAGTGGTCGATTGGTTAACTAGAAAGGGATTTATATGACAGTAAAGATGAGAAGATACGTATTCGCATGTCTATGCATGGTATTAGTCGTATTCATCTATGTTAAAAGCTCATTTGTCGGCAAATTGCTGTACCCGATATATTACGAGCAGGAAATCAGACAGAGTGCATTGAATTATGACATGAACCCCTATCTGCTTGCTGCCATTATTCGTGTCGAAAGTAATTATGAGAAGAAATCCATCTCTCACAAAGGTGCAATCGGCGTGATGCAACTCATGCCAACAACTGCAGCTTGGATTATCGAGAGAGGATTTAATAACCAGATTGCGTCAAAGGATATCGCAGTTGTAGAAACCAACATCAATTTGGGTACGTGGTACTTAAGTTGGTTATACCAATATTATGAAGGTAATCTTGTGCAAGCAGTAGCTGCATATAATGCGGGTCAAGGGAATGTCGATCGTTGGTTGCAAAATAAGACTTGGGATGGAACCATAGAGCAGATCGAGCAAGTTCCTTATCAAGAAACGAAACAATATGTCCAAAGAGTGTTGTATTATTATGAAAAATACCAAAAATTACATCGGAGTGCGTAAACATCTCCTAAGGATATCTGTTTTGAATCCCATGCAAATCCATGTAACCCACGTCATGCATTATGAAGAATATTCGTTCTTTAATTGTTGTTGAGCCATGCGCACTAATTTGCGTGTGATGTGTCCTCCGAGTGCACCGGCATCTTGAGTTGCCATATGACCATAATATTGATCTTCAGGAATGGAGATTCCTAATTCTTGTGCGATCTCATATTTGAGTTGGTCTAAGAGTTGACTTGCTTGAGGAACAATGAGAACAGAGCTATTCTGAGATTGATGTGAACTCATGAATACTCACCTCCTTACATGTAAGATGGTATTATTGTGTTCACAAAGCACATCCTCATGCGATGCAAGTTATGGGAATGCGATCTTGGTCAGATCGCTTAGGAGCCAAGTGTCCAGAAATACAGACAAGAATTCATGTCAAAGGAGTAGTTACAGGTGAAATGTCCTTTTTGTGATCACGCGGGTACAAAAGTATTGGATTCACGTACAGCGAATCAAAACAAATCGATTCGGCGCAGAAGAGAATGCGAGAAATGTACACGTCGATTTACTACATTCGAAATGATTGAAGAGACACCGCTTATGGTGATCAAGAAGGATGGAAGTCGCGAAGAATTCAACCGCGACAAAATCCTGAGGGGTCTGATCCGCGCATGTGAGAAACGTCCTGTGTCGATGGAAAGCTTAGAAATGCTAGTGTCTGAAGTAGAGTTACAACTCAGAACTACAGCACATGCAGAAGTAGACAGTCGTCAGATTGGTGAAATCGTCATGCAACAGTTATATCCCACAGATGAAGTGGCATATATTCGGTTTGCGTCTGTGTATCGTCAGTTCAAAGACATTGATATGTTCATGAAAGAATTGACGCAAATTCTCAGCAAAAACCAATCCAATACGCCATAAATAAGTACAGCTTGCTCTAGAATGAACATACATGATGGGAAAGATTACAAATAATTACTGACATTCTTCGTGTAAGTTGCTATATTAAGTATAGTTTATACTGATAGGGTAACGTATAGGAGGAGCTTTCGCATGAGATATATACGCAGAATGAAAGGTCTAAATTCTTTCATAACAGGAATTTGCTTCGCGTTGGGTATTTCGATCACCGTGCTAGCGATTTTACAAGTTACGCTTGTGTATGCCACCACATGGAACACTTACGTCCTCATTGCTTCGGGTATAGGCTTACTTGTGTTTGCATGGATTCAATATGTGGTGTGTGCATTTGTGATCGAATGGGCAGAGAATACGTACTTATTGCGACTATCTTACGAGGACTTACGAAGTATAATCTCAAGTCCATCGAGAACCCAGACGGTTTCTTGGCATGCAGACCCTGCATCGAAGATAGATATGACTTCGAAGATAGACATGGCATCGAAAACAGATCCTGCTTCGAAGATAGATATGGCATCGAATCGAATACAACGTGAATCACGGATAAGTGCACGTCATTCGTGGTCTAATGACTCGAAAGATGATAACGTATCCGAAATTGACAACATCCTTGATCAAGTGAACAGTCAAATCAAAGCGAGTGTCTCAATAAAGAAATTACCGTTTGAACTGGCATTGATGAAACTATCTGAAGGTCTAGCGATTGAAAATGAGGTCTACAAACTTCAGAAATACCGAGATGGTAAAATTATCATTGGTTACAGAAATAGTGAGAGTCGCTTTCAATTCGATTACTTGACTTACTCAAAAGTCATCCCTCAACTTCATCATATGTCTTGGGTTGTAGCAGACAAAGACATCGACATCGTATGGAAATAGCTATGTGTCGCATGAGGTTATTTGCATCGTAAGGTCAAAGATTATTATAATCAAGAAGGTTAATTAAATAAGGTAAGGAGTAGTGAAATGGAGAAAGCACTCATATTTGGACACAAGAATCCAGACACCGATACGATCTGTTCTGCGTTATCCTATGCGGAGCTGAAAACCCGATTGGGGATGCATGTGGAAGCGGTTCGACTTGGAAATGTGAATGCAGAGACGCAATACGCACTCGATTATTTCAAAGTAGAAGCTCCACGGTTTGTAGAAACAGTCGCTAATGAAGTAAGCCAAGTTATCCTCGTGGACCATAATGAAAAGCAACAAAGTGTTTCAGATATTGATCAAGTTAAAGTAATTGAAGTAATTGACCACCATCGGATATGTAATTTCGAAACAAGCCATCCACTATACTACCGAGCTGAACCTGTAGGATGCACAGCAACCATACTTCTGAAGCTATACAAAGAGAATCAACTCATCCCTCATAAGGAAACAGCAGGCTTAATGCTTTCGGCAATTATTTCTGATTCATTACTATTCAAATCCCCGACTTGCACACAAGCAGATGTAGCTGCAGCTCATGAATTAGCTGACTTAGCCGGTGTAGATGCTAACACCTATGGTCTCCAAATGCTGAAGGCAGGTGCAGACATCCGTTCCAAGTCAGCAAGTCAACTTGTGAATCAAGATGCCAAAGAGTTTCAGATCGGTACACATCAAGTTGTAATCGCGCAAGTGAATACATTTGACGTCAGCGAAGTGCTTCTGCGTCAAGGAGAAATCGAAGAGATTATGGAACAAGTTATCGCGGATAAAGGACTCGATTTGTTCATGTTCGTAATTACAGATGTCATTCACAATGATTCTGTTGCGATATGTAGGGGTAAGGTGTCGCATCTTGTGGAAGTGGCATATGGGGTAAGCTTGAAGAATAACACAGCTTTCTTACAAGGTGTTGTTTCCCGTAAGTTACAAATCATTCCTGTACTGACCGATGTGATGAAGTAGGATTCGGAATTGAAGTAAATGCACATGTGCATGCGTTGTAAATGATTCAAGTCCACGTGACGCGAATTTTACAAGCGCATGCGCTTTTTTTGTAGAAAGCTAGGATGCCTGACTTATTTTACATTCCGTTAACACAAGTGGGATTCTGATTTAATATTCAGGAGGTATACTAACGAAAGATAATCAAAACTCAAAAGGGAGTGTTAACGTTGAAAGCAAAAAATATACTAATGATGCTAGTGTTGATCACCATGATATTTACTGTCGCATGTTCTTCTGGAAATGAAACGAGTGAACCGTCACCAGTCGTTGACACAGCAGCAGCAGAACAAGCAGCAGCAGATGCAGAAGCAGAAGCCGCCGCATTAGCAGAAGCTGCAGCAAAAGCTGAAGCAGATAAAGTAGCAGCAGAAGCAGAAGCGGAAGCAGCAAAAGCAGAAGCAGATAAAGCAAAAGCAGAAAAAGAAGCGGCTGAGAAAGCATTAACAGAAGCAACAGAAGCAAATAAGGCCGAAGCTGAGAAACTTTTAGCTGAAAAAGTTGAAGCTGAAAAAGTTGCAATAGCAGCAGCAGCGAAAGCAGAAGCAGACAAAGTCGCATTAGCTAAAGCCGCAGCAGACAAAGTAGCAGCAGATAAAGTAGCAGCAGATAAAGCCGCAGCAGTCAAAGCCGCAGCAGATAAAGCCGCAGCAGATAAAGCCGCAGCAGATAAAGCAGTCGTTAATTTAAAAGGTACAATTAACATAGATGGTTCATCTACTGTATATCCGATATCCGAAGCAGTATCTGAAGAATTCGGTAAAACGTACAAAGATGTCAGAGTTCCTGTAGGTGTATCCGGTACAGGTGGTGGATTCAAACGCTTCTGTGCAGGTGAAACAGATATCTCGAACGCTTCACGTCCAATCAAGAGTACGGAAGCCGCAGCGTGTAAAGAAAAGGGAATCGAATATACTGAACTTTCAGTTACATTTGACGGGTTGACTGTCGTAATTCACAAAGATAATACATGGGCAAAAACGATGACTACAGGCCAACTGAAAGCACTTTTCAAGTCTGGTTCAACTGTCAAAACATGGAAAGATCTCAATCCGGCATGGCCTGATGATACGATAAAGATCTACTCACCTGGTGCAGATTCAGGGACATTCGACTACTTCACAGAAATCATTAACGGTAAAGCAAAAGACAGTCGTAATGACAGCCAGATTTCATTCTCAGAAGATGATAACGTACTGGTGCAAGGTGTATCAGGAGACAAGAATTCCATCGGGTATTTCGGATTCTCCTACTATGAAGAAAATGCTAGCAAGTTGAATGCAGTTCTTGTTGATGCGGGTAATGGTGGTGTAGGTCCAAGCTTCAAATCAATTAGCAATGGTTCCTATGCACCCCTATCTCGTCCGCTATATATATATATGAATAACAAAGCGTATAACGAGCGTCCTGAAGTGAAAGTATATGTGAAATTCTTCTTAGATAATGTGAAGAAAGTTGCAGGCCAAGTCGGATTCATTCCGCTTACAGATGCCATGTATGAAACTCAAAAAGCAAAATTGAAATAGTCATTAACAGTCTACGGATTAAAGTGTATAATTAATTAAATTAGCACGTATGATGTCCAAGTGTTCTCTATATTGGGCATCATCGTTATATCCGGAGTTGGATGGATTCCAGAGTAAGGTTGGTGTGAGCTGAATGGAATTGAAATCTCAAATAATTGAATTCAAGAACAAAAGAATGTTGCTTGCTGATTTGATTATCCCCAAGTTACTTCTATTGTGTGCTATGCTTTCTGTCGTAACCACAATCGGTATTGTGTATACCTTGCTATCGGAAAGCATTATATTTTTCACAAAAATATCGATTGTCGAATTTTTTACTGGTCTCAAATGGGCGCCATTGATTGAACCTATGAGCTTTGGTGTTCTCCCTCTGATCAGTGGGACGATGCTGATTACGGTTATCGCTTGTTTAGTGTCTATCCCACTAGGATTATCAGCAGCTATATATCTTAGTGAATATGCGCCTAGTGCTGTGCGAAAAGTGATCAAACCCATACTTGAAGTATTAGCTGGGGTACCGACCATCGTGTATGGCTACTTCGCACTTACCTTCATGACACCGATCATTCAATTCTTTTTCCCTGAGATGGGTATATTCAATGCACTCAGTGCTGGAATTGTCGTGGGGATTATGAACATCCCTGTCGTATCCTCCTTAAGTGAAGATGCGATGATGTCTGTTCCCAAAAGTCTGCGAAATGGTGCCTATGCACTCGGTGCAACACGATTCGAGGTTGCGCTCAAAATCGTTGTTCCAGCTGCACTCTCCGGCATTATCGCGTCTTTCGTGCTTGCGTTCTCACGTGCGATTGGCGAAGTGATGATCGTGGCAGTAGCTGCAGGTTCTACGCCAAAACTCACGTTGAATCCACTCGAAAGTATCCAAACGATGACAGCGTATATCGTACAAGTAAGTTTGGGTGACACACCACATGGTTCTGTCGAATATGGATCGATCTATGCGGTTGGATTGACGTTATTCGTCATTACATTCGGACTGAATATCATTGCGCAATATATCTCAAGAAGATTCAGAGAGGAGTACTAGATGAAACCAGAAGATCTTACCACGACTTCCAAAGCGCAAATCCAACGACGTAGGAAAACGGATTCTGTGTTACACATCGTGTTCCTTGCATGTACTTCAATAGGGATGATTACGCTAATCGCCTTGATTATTCAAATTATCATCAACAGTAATGATTACATAACCTCGACACTATTCACCAACTATCCTTCTCGTAATCCTGAAGTAGCTGGAATGAAATCAGCACTCGTAGGGACGTTCTACATGATGGGTCTTATGGCACCTCTTTCTTTCATCGTAGGTGTAGGTGCAGCGATATATCTTGAGGAATATGCCAAGAAGAACAGATGGACGCTATTGATTCAATTAAATATTAGCACCTTAGCAGGTGTTCCTTCGATTGTGTATGGAATGCTAGGTTTAACAATATTTGTTCGCGTGATGCATCTCGAGCGGAGTTTAATCGCGGGTGTATTTACGATGACATTGTTGGTATTGCCTGTCATTATTGTAGCTGCACAAGAAGCGATCAAAGCCGTGCCGCGCTCAAGAAGAGATGCTTCATTCGCTCTTGGTGCAACAAAGTGGCAAACCGTACAAAATGCAGTATTGCCTTCAGCGATACCTGGTATTCTAACAGGTATTATCCTTGCGCTATCTCGTGCAATTGGAGAAACGGCACCGTTAATTATGATTGGTGCATTGACCTATGTTGCTTTTCTACCAGCGAACTTACTCGATCAATTCACGGTGATCCCGATCCAGATATTCAACTGGGTTTCTCGACCACAAGCGGAATTCCAAGATTTATCAGCTGCAGCAATACTCGTCTTGTTGGTGATCTTATTCTTAATGAATATCTCTGCTGTCATTATTCGCAATAAATATCAACATAAAGCGTAGTCGAATCAAGATGTTATCATGTGATCATGATGGGAGTTGAATGAAATGAGAACTTTGATTACTGTGAAAGATTTGAATCTTTATTATGGTGAATTCCAAGCGCTAAAGAAGCTGAATTTACCGATCGAAGAGAAAAGCATCACGGCGTTTATCGGCCCATCGGGCTGCGGGAAATCTACACTTCTGCGCTCATTTAATCGCATGAACGATATGATACCCGGTGTGAAGATTGATGGAACGATCCAAGTCGATGGAACAGATATATATGGACCTGATGTCGATGTAGAGTCATTGCGCAAAGCGATAGGTATGGTATTCCAACAACCGAATCCATTCCCAAAATCCGTATATGATAATATTGCTTATGGACCTCGTATTCACGGAATTAAGAATAAATCACAACTCGATGAAATTGTGGAACAGAGTTTGAAGCAAGCTGCTTTGTGGGGCGAAGTGAAAGACTATTTGAAACGATCCGCATATGGGCTATCCGGAGGGCAACAACAGCGGCTATGCATTGCTCGTGCGCTAGCTGTCGGTCCACAAATTCTCTTGATGGACGAAGCTACGGCATCGCTTGATCCGATCTCGACATTGAAGATCGAAGAGCTGGTTCAAGAATTGAAAAAAACATATACAATCGTTATGGTTACCCATAACATGCAACAAGCAGCTCGCGTGTCGACACAAACCGCATTCTTCTTGAATGGTGAGATTGTCGAACACGGGAAAACAGATGAGTTATTCTCCAATCCCAAAGAACAACGTACAGAAGATTATATATCCGGAAGATTCGGGTAATACCAAATTCTATGACCCATAGGAGTGTGTCTCATGCCAATTCGCAAAGACTTTGACCATGCGTTACAAGAATTGAAGGAACTGCTAATCGATATGGGGAATCGTGTAGAAAAAGCACTAGAGCTATCAGTGGAATCATTGAAGAACCAAGATCTTCAGCTTGCGAACACGATCATTCATCAAGATCGAGAAATCAATCAAATCGAAGACAAAATTATCGAAGTCGGATCGAAACTTGTAGCTACACAGCAACCTGTAGCGAAGGACTTGCGACGAATTCTTGTGGCCTTCAAAATCTCAAGTGATTTAGAGCGTATGGCAGATTTGGCAGTGGACATCGCCAAAGTCACAGTCCGCATGGGGGATGAACCTCTATTCAAACCACTTCTCGACATTCCCCGAATGGCAGAAATATCACAAAAAATGATTAAAGACGCGATCTTCGCTTATGTCACCGAAGATATCGATCTTGCCTTCAAGATGGCGAAAGACGATGATGATGTGGACCATCTCTACAGTCAAATTTTGCGTGAAATGTACTCATTCATGGCAGAGAATCCCAAGCACATCAGTCAAGCGATGCTGTTAAGCTTCGTCTGTCGGTATATAGAACGGATAGCCGATCACGCGACGAACATCGGAGAAAGTGTCGTATATCTCGTGGTAGGGAAGAGACCTGATTTGAATAGTTAGTTGATCGATAAGCTCAGAGATTGAAGTTCACTATGGAGCGTTGACTTTCTTGCTTGACTGCAGGAAGTGCATCGTTCTTTTTTTGTACAGGTGGTTAGCTTAAAACTTACAGTATTTAACTATGAAAATTCGACATAAATCTATTGTTATATACAAATTATGATGATATACTTTATAAGTATTTATATATTGCGCAAGAAATATAGATTTTTTGAAGGATACTTATGGCACTATGGCTTGATCTAGGAATTCAAAAATCGCTCTTTTCATCCCTAGAAGGTCTACACCATCTTGCAGATCAAATTAGAATGGGGAGAAGTGCGAAGGGAGAGGGAAATGAAGTTTACTACATTATGTTGCGCAGTGATCGCTATATCATTGTTGATTGTACCATCGACTATTGCAGCAGCAAGTATTCCTGTAAACATCGAGATCTATGAAACGGATATCACGTTCAAGTTTAATGGTATCGAATATACGACTCCTGTAGGCCAGAGCGGATTCATATATAATAACTCGACTTATGTGCCGTTGCGATTTGCTTCATATGCACTTGGGAAGAACGTATCGTGGGACGATCAAACATCAAGTGTATTCGTAGATGAACCTCAAGCTGAGAACATTCCTGAGATCATTTCATACCAACAGTCAGTAAAAGTGAAGAAATCTACATCAGTTCAAGGAAAGTCTGTTGCCAAAGGTACAAAGATTCAAGCGTTCGAGCGAACAATCAATTATGTGTTTTTCGATCAAATGAAATCTCCACCAGCACAACTTCCAGGACTCATCATCAATAACCGAGTGTATGTGCCTTTAAGGTTCTTCGGTGAATCCATGAATGAGAACATTGCGTGGGAAGCTAAGACATACACAGTGCAAGTGAATTCTAAGAAGCCTGTTGTTTTAGAACAGCTTCTAAAAGAACTTCTAGCAAAGAAAACGGTTGATGCCAAACCGGCCGACCCAATCGGACAAGCACCAGTTGACACAGGAGGCCAATCAGAATCGACTTCACCAACACCAACATCAACATCAACACCAACATCAACACCAACACCAACATCAACACCAACATCAACACCAACACCGACACCAACACCAACACCAACATCAACACCAACATCAACACCACCGCCAGTATACTTGACAAAGCAACAAATCGTTTCATCAATTAGTAATGAACAACTGAATCTCAAACTCAAATGCGAGAATAAAGCTATAACGTTATACAACAAGTACAATAAACAAGGCATCTCGGATGTTGAGAAACAAGGATTCCTCTCTCAGGGTCTTGATATACTAGCAACATGTGAAGCGGATTTCAATCTTCTGATGGTGAAGTTGAATAATCAATTCACCAGCAACAATCATTCATCTAACGATGCGAAGTATTATGAAGACTTATATCGCAAAGCATACCAATCATCGCTCGACAGTTTAATCAGTAGGTTCAGTTAATTAATTGCTATACATAATCGATCAGAAAAAGAGAGGTATGCATTCATGCGAAAATCAATCAAGTCTATTGCAAGGTCTATGATTCTAGTGTTACTCATTTCAGTCATCCAACCGTTTCTCCTCGGCATTGCAAGTGCAACACCAGCACCACAGGTGGATCCACAAGACACACTTCAAGGGAAATATGAGAATGTATACTCCTATTTATCAGATGCAGAAAAATCTCTCGTAGATACTTCTAGA